>JAYRQX010000696.1:0-3485 GCA_041910415.1 Acetobacteraceae bacterium
CCCCTCAACGAGTCAATCATCTCCGCAGGGCGTATAATTGTCGTTGCCAGGGAGGTTGTCCCCCCGCGGCTGCGCTGGTCGGGTGTGGTTGCGAGGCCAACCCCCGGCAACCCGGAGCGCCGCATCGACGCCTCTGCCGCACGACATGCACGGCACATCGCCCCCGCAGCCGAGTAGCCGGTCCCTATTCTCCGCGGTCTGCTAGGCGAGCAGGCGGGTGATCGTGGTGATGTCGGGCGCGCGGTCCAGTGCCCAGAGGGCGGCGATCTGCGCGTCTGCGTTCGCGACACCGCCGAGAGATGCGTTGTCGCGGTACTTCCGTTCCAACGCGGCGTCGGTCAGCGGCTTCCCCTCGCTGCCGCGCGCAGCGAGGACGGTGCCGGCCACGCTGCGCCCGTCGGCCAGGCGCGCGGTCACGCGCGCGGCACCGCGCGGCAGGCTGTCGTCGCGTTCGGCGCGCACCTTGGCCCGGAAGGCGCCCAGTGCGGGATCGTCCACGGCGGGTCCCTCAAAATCCACCACCCCGGCGCGGCCGCGCACGAAGCCGAGCGCCGCGCTGTGGTGGATGCTGACGCGGGCGTCGCGTTCGTTCCGCACGATGCGATCACCACGGGCCAGCAGCAGGGCGTCGCCCGCGACCACGACGTGCTCGATGGCTTCGGGCGCCACGCCCAATCGTGCGCGGAGATCCAGACAGGCATCGATGACGGCGTGGAAGACGATGCCGGCAGGATAGGGCTTGTAGGTGTTGCGCGCCGCTTCCCAGCGCATGCCGAGGCCTTCGGCGATCGCGGCCATGTTCGCGACATCGCCGCAGGCCCGCGCCCAGCCCAGCGGTCCCTCGATGGAGGCCGGCGCCGCCCCGTAGCCATGGCGCGCAAACAGCGCGGCGAGAATGCCGTTCCGCGCCGCGCTGCCGACGCTGACGTTCTTGGCCGCCGCCGGCAGGTTCTCGACCGTGCCTGCGGCCTGGGAGGACGCGATGCCGATGGCATGCGCCGTCTGCGCGGCGTCCAGCCCCAGCAGCTTCGCCGCCCCCGCGGCGGCGCCAAACGTCCCGCATGTCGATGTGATGTGCCAGCCGCGATCGTAGTGCCCGGGCGAGACGGCATTGCCGATGCGGCATTCGACCTCGACACCCAGGATGAAGGCGTGCAGCACCTGGGCGCCGGCCAGGCCGTGCTGCTCCGCCAGCGCGAACAGCGCGGGCGCGACAGGCGCCGCCGGGTGGATCACGGTGTTCAGATGCGTGTCGTCATAGTCCAACAGGTTGGACGCGACGGCGTTCACGAAGGCTGCGCCCATCGCATCCAGACGGATGCCCTGCGCGAAGACCGTTGCAACCGGTGCGGCGGTGACCCTGCGCATCACTTCCAGCGCGGTCAGCACCGCGGGGTCGCGCGCCACGCCGATGGCGCAGCCGACATGGTTCAGGATGGAACGCCTGCCCTCATGCCGCAGCGCTTCGGGAATGTCGTGCCAGCGCGATCCGGCGACGAAGGCGCCGAGGGTCTCGGCCGCTGTGGGTTCGGTCATGGCGGTGCGCTTCCTGTGCCTGATCGCAGCGATAGCCGAACCCGCGCCGGCCGTCTCGGCTTGGAGCGGAAGCGCGGCCCCGCTAGCCTGCGCTTCCATGAACGACGCGCAGAAGATCCTGGAGGGACGGTCCGCGCTGGTGACGGGTTCCACGGGCGGGCTCGGCCTGGCGATGGCCGAGAAATTCGCGTCGCTCGGCTGCGCGGTGATGCTGCATGGGCTGTCGGCGCCAGCGGAAGGCGAGGCGCTTGCGCAGGATGTCGCGACGCGGCACGGCGTGTGCGCGCTGTATCGCCGGGCCGACGTCGCGAGGCTGGACGACGTCACGGCGCTGCTGGCCCATGTGGCCGCGACGCTCGATGGCCCGGACATCCTGGTGAACAACGCGGTCATCCGCCATTTCGGTCCGATCGAGGCGCAGAAGCCGGCCGACTGGGACCAGGACATCGCCGTGAACCTGACCGCCGCCTTCCATGCCATTCGCCTTGCGCTGCCGGGCATGCGCGCGCGGGGCTGGGGGCGGATCTTCAATCTCTCCTCGGTCTACGGCCTGCGTGGCGCGGCCGGGCGTGTCGGATATGTCGTGACGAAACACGCGCTGATCGGCCTGACGCGCGCGGTCGCGGCCGAGACGCTGCGCGATCCCATCACCTGCAACGCGCTCTGCCCCGGCACGGTGCCGACGCCCAACATCGAACAACGCATCGCCGCCGACATGGCGGCGCGCGGCGAGACCGATCGCGATGCGGCCGTGGCCGCCTTCCTGCACGGCAAGCAGCCTTCCGGCCGCTTCGTGAGCGCGGAAAAAGTCGCCGCCATGGCCGCCTTCCTCTGCACGCCTGATGCCGACGACATCACGGGCAGCGCGGTCCCGATCGACGGCGGCTGGTCCGCGACATGAAGAAGCTGGGAGACACGCCATGAAGCGACGCACGCTCTTCGCCTCGCCCGCACTGCTGGCCGCGCCGGCGTCGCACGCGCAGCCGGCCTGGCCGACGCGCCCGATCCGGCTGGTGGTGCCCTGGCCGCCGAGCGGCACCACGGACATCCTCGCGCGCCACATCGCGCCACCGCTGTCCCAGGCGCTTGGCCAGCCCGTCGTGGTGGAGAATCGCGGCGGCGCCTCCGGCGCGATCGGCACGGTGGACCTGCTGCGCGCGCCGGCGGATGGGCACACGATCGGCTTCGTGATCAGCACGCTCATCACCTCGACGCTGCTGAGCCGCCAGCCCTACCACCCCATCAACGACGTCACGCCGATCCTGCACCTGGCGGATGTCGCGAACATCCTGGTCGTGAACAACGCGCTGCCGATCCACTCCGTGCAGGAGTTCATCGCCTATGGCCGCGCCAATCCGGGGCGGCTGTCCTTCGGCTCGCCGGGCATCGGCGCCTCGGTCCATATCTCCGGCGAGATGTTCAAGCTCGCGACGGGAATCGACATGGTGCATGTGCCCTATCGCGGCGGCGGGCCGGCCATCGCCGACCTCATGGGCGGGCAGATCCAGTGCATGTTCGGCAATGCGAGCTCGACGCTGCCGCATGTGCGTTCGGGCTCCGTTCGCGCGCTTGCGGTGACGGCGGCGCGACGGCAATCCTACCTGCCCGATGTCCCGACCATCGCCGAGGCCGCGATCCCCGGCTTCGAGATCGCGGAATGGTACGCGGTGGTTGGCCCCGCGGGCCTGCCGCCCGCGATCGTGGAACGGCTGAACCGCGAGATCCTGGCCATCGCCGGCACGGAAGACGGGCGTGCCAAGCTGCTCGACATGGGCGCCGAGGTCATCGGCGGCACGGCGCAGGAATTCTCGGCGTTCCTGCGGGTGGAGATGGACAAGATCGGCCGCGTGGTGCGCGAGGCGCGCATCCAGGCAGAGTAGTCATCCAGCCAGCGCCTCGACGGCCTGGCGTCGCCTGGCGGCCGCGGCGGCGATGGCGGAGCGCCAGCC
>JAYRQX010000697.1:0-1511 GCA_041910415.1 Acetobacteraceae bacterium
ACGGTCGAAGCATTCGACCGTTGGTATGATCCGCTATTCCATCGGCAGCCAGCCGATGACGGCGCCCGCGGCGAGCATGGCGGCCAGCCAGTGGCCGGCGTCGATCAGCGTCAGCCGCGTGCCGCGCCGCGCATAGGCATGCGTCACGGCGAGCGTCGTGAAGACGCAGCAGAACCACAGCACCGCGGCGATCGCCAGGCCCATGCGGACGCCGCCATGGCCGGTGGTGGCGATGGCGGTGACGACGCCGATGAACAGCGCCAGCACGCAATCCGCGACGAAGGAGAAAGCGAGCGTCCCCGGATCGGGCTTGCGCAGCGACGGGTCACCCAGCGTCTCCGACCAGGCCTTGCCGAAGACGGCGTACCAGACGGCGCCCAGCAGCCACGCCGCGATCCCGGCCAGGGCCACGGAGAGCAGCGGGACGCCGAGGATGCTCACGCCGGGCGCTTCAGCCAGCGCGCCAGGCGTTCCGGCGCTTCGGCCATGTCGGCTTCCGGCCCGCAATAGCTGAAACGCACAAAGCGGCTGCCGCGGTCGCGGTCGAAATCCATCCCCGGCGTCGCGGCGATGCCGGCTTCCGCCAGCATGCGCGCGCAGAAGGCGACGCTGTCATTGGTGAGCGCGGCGACATCGGCCCAGATGTAGAAGGCGCCTTCCGCGGGGGCGAGCCGGTCGAAGCCCGCGCGCGGCAGGGCGTCCAGCAGCCCCGCGCGGTTGCGGCGGTAGCGCGCGATGTTCGCCTCCAGCTCCTCGGTGCAGTCGAAGGCGGCCTCGGCCGCGACCTGCGAGACATGCGGCGCGCTGATGAAGAAATTCTGTGAAAGACACTCGACCGGGCGGACCAGGTCCTCCGGCAGCACCATCCAGCCGATGCGCCAGCCCGTCATGGAGAAATACTTCGAGAAGGAGTTCACCACGATGGCGCTGTCGCTGAAGGTCGTCGCGGTGGATTCGACCGCGTCGCCATAGACCAGCCCGTGGTAGATCTCGTCGGAGACGAGGCGCACGCCCTTCGCGTGGCACCATGCGGCGATCGCGCGGAGCTCGGCGGGCGTCAGCATGGTGCCGGCGGGATTGCACGGGCTCGCCACGATCAACCCTTCCGGCAGCGGGTCCAGCGCCTCCAGCATCGCGAGTGTCGGCTGGTAGCGCGTGGCGGCGTCGCAGGGCAGCAGCACGGGCTGCATGCCGAGCGCCGTCAGGATGTTCGCATAGGGCGGGTAGAAGGGCGCGGCCATCGCGACGCGGTCCCCCGCATCGAAGGCCGCGATGAAGGCGAGCGGAAAGGCGCCGGATGCCCCGATCGTCACCGCGATGCGCGCGAGCGGCACGTCCACGCCGTAGCGCTGCTTCAGGAAACCGGCGATGCGCGAACGGAGAGAAGAATTGCCGAAGGCTTCGGTGTAGCCGAGCGCATGGCCCGATTGCAGCGCGCGCACCGCGGCCTCCACCGCGCCCCGCGGCGCGCCGGTGCCGGGCTGGCCGACCTCCATGCGGATCACGCCGGG
>JAYRQX010000698.1:0-12064 GCA_041910415.1 Acetobacteraceae bacterium
AGGCCATCGCGATCTGATGGCCCGGGAAGTACCGGTTGTAGTTCATCCCGTCCATGACCGTGACGCCGGCGGGCGGGTCGCCATAGCCCGTCAGCAGCGCGAAGATGTAGGAGGCCCCGCCTTCGCGCGCCTTGGTGATGACGGAGAGGTCGGGCGGCAGCGCGCCGTTGTTCGCGGCGCGAGCGGCGGCGGGGTTCGGGAAGGGCGAGCGGAAGCGGTCGGACGGGCGGCCCGGGCGCTCGACCATCTGCCCTTCGTCGTTCGGGCCGTCCATGATCTGCACGGTCTCGGCGATCGCCCGCACCTCGGCCTCGGACAGCCCGAGCTCGCGCAGGTTGCGGTAGGCCAGCAGGTGCATGGCGTGGCAGGCCGAGCAGACGTCCTTGTAGACCTGGAAGCCGCGCTGGGCGGAGGCCCGGTCATAGGTCCCGAAGATGCCGTTGAAGGAGAACGGGACGGAAGGCACGGCGGGTGCCCCGTGCTCGTCACCCGCCGCGAGCGCGACGGTGCCGGCACCCAGCAGGGTGCCGACGACGGCGAGGGCCTTGAGGCTCTTGCGGATCATCTCAGGCCTTCTCCATCGGCTTGGCCGCGGCGCCGGCGGGGAGCGGGCCCCCGCCCAGCACGGGCCGCGAGATGCTCTCCGGCAGCGGCAGCGGCCGCTCGAGGCGCGAGAGCAGGGGCAGGATCACCAGGAAATACGCGAAGTAGTAGGCCGTCGCGATCCGGGCGATGAGCACGTAGTGCCCTTCGGGTGGCTTGCCGCCGCAGTACATCAGCACGAAGAAGGACACCGTCCAGAGCAGCAGCGCCCACTTCGCGATGGGGCGGAAGCGCATGGAGCGCACCGGCGAGCGGTCGAGCCAGGGCAGGACGAACCACACCAGGATCGAGCCGAACATCAGCAGCACGCCGCCGAGCTTGTTCGGCACCGCGCGCAGGATCGCGTAGTAGGGCAGGAAGTACCATTCGGGCACGATGTGTGTCGGCGTCACCAGGGGATCCGCCGGGATGTAGTTGGCCGGGTCGCCCAGCATGTTCGGCGCGAAGAAGACCAGCACCGCGAAGACCGCGAAGTAGACGACGAGGCCGACGCTGTCCTTGGCGGTGTAGTAGGGGTGGAAGGGCACGGTGTCCTGCGGGCCCTTGGGCTCGATCCCGAGCGGGTTGCCCGAACCCGTGATGTGCAGCGCGGCGATGTGGAGGAACACGACGCCCACGATCACGAAGGGCAGCAGGTAGTGCAGGCTGAAGAAGCGGTTCAGCGTGGGGTTGTCCACGGAGAAGCCGCCCCAGAGCAGGGTCACGATGCTCTCGCCCACCACGGGGAAGGCGCTGAAGAGGTTGGTGATGACGGTGGCACCCCAGAAGGACATCTGGCCCCAGGGCAGCACGTAGCCCATGAAGGCGGTCGCCATCATCACCAGGAAGATGACGACGCCCAGGATCCACAAGAGCTCGCGCGGCGCCTTGTAGGAGCCGTAGTAGAAGCCGCGCCAGATGTGGATGTAGACCACGATGAAGAACATCGAGGCGCCGTTGGCGTGCACGTAGCGCAGCAGCCAGCCGTAATTCACGTCGCGCATGATCCGCTCGACACTGTCGAAGGCCATGGTGGTGTGCGGCGTGTAGTGCATCGCCAGGAAGATGCCGGTCGCGATCATGATCATCAGCGTGACCATGGCGAGCGCGCCGAAGTTCCAGAAATAGTTGAAGTTCTTCGGAGTGGGGAAGGTCCCGTACTCCTTCTGCATCATCGTGAAGACCGGCATGCGGCTGTCGATCCAGCGCACCACCGGGTTCTTGAACTCGCTCTTGTGCAGGCCGATGGCCATGTCGCGTGTCCCTAGGAGGCGCGGCGTCGGACCGGGGCCCGATGCCGCCCGGCGTCAGCCGATTCGGATCTGGGTGTCGGAGGTGAAGGCGTAGCCGGGAACGACGAGGTTCGCCGGCGCCGGTCCCTGGCGGATGCGGCCCGAGGTGTCGTAGGCGCTGCCGTGGCAGGGGCAGAACCAGCCGCCGAAGGGCCCGCGCTCATCGGTCGGGCGCTGCCCGAGCGGGACGCAGCCGAGATGGGTGCAGATGCCGATCACGACCAGCCAGGGGTCGCGCTGCACGCGGCTCTGGTCCGTCGCCGGGTCGGGCAACTGGTTCAGCGGCACGGCGCGCGCGGCCTCGATCTCGGCCGGCGTGCGCTTGCGCACGAAGACCGGCTTGCCACGCCACATGACGGTGATGGCCTGGCCGTCCGCGATGGGGCGGAGATCGACATCGGTGGTCGACAGCGCCAGCACGTCCGCGGCCGGGTTCATCGAGGCGATGAAGGGCCAGGCGATCGCGCCGACGCCGACGGCGGCGAAGGCCCCGGTCACCAGATACAGGAAGTCACGGCGGGTACCGTCCCCGTGCCCGTCCTCGGACGCCCCGCTGGGCGCCATGGTCTCGGCCATGCCTCGTCTCGTCCTTTCGAGGCGCGCCCCAGCCGCGAAGCGGGCGCGCCGGATCCTGGCGCCGCATCCGCCGCTGGCCTTCGGGGCCCGCACGGCGGCAGTCTCTGTCCGCGTCCGAATCCGCGGGCCACGGCAGGGCCGGGCCGGGACACGAACGACGCCGGTTTATAAGTGTGTCTGTCCGGGGGTGGCAACCCGCCCTCCCCCCACGGCATGAACGGAATGCCGAGGGCTCAGGGGGATGGGAGGAAAATGACGCGGACGAACCTGATCCGGGGCGCGGGCATGACGGCCGGCGGTGTGCTGTTCGTGGCCCTTGGCCTGGCTTTGGCCTGGCCACCCCCCGACGATCCGCGGGAGGTGTTTGCCATGGCGGTCGGCTGCTTTGCCGCTGCGCGGGTGATGTTCCTGTCGGCTGCCGCTTTCGCGGTCTGGGGCGTGATCAAGCGTTCCGAGCGCGGCTGGGCCTTGTTTGGAACGACGAATGCCCTGCTGCTGGCAGGATTGTTCTACGGGGCCGGTGCCTATCTCCGATCCTCCCCGTCTTGACGCAACGGCGCGAACACGGGCGATCCTACCGGCCAACCCGTGGAGCCCGCTCGTGGCCGATCCTGCCGACCTGCCGCCACACGCCCACCCCATGGCCGGGCCTGCCCGCGCCTGGTTCACCGCGCTGCGTGATCGCATTTGTTCGACGTTCGAGGTGATCGAGGATGAGCTCGCTTCCGGCCCCCATGCGGGCCTGCCGCCCGGGCGCTTCGAACGCACCGCGTGGCAGCGGCCAGAAGGCGGCGGGGGCGTCATGTCCGTGATGCGCGGGCGGGTCTTCGAGAAGGTGGGCGTCAACGTCTCGACCGTCTGGGGCGCGTTCTCGCCGGAATTCCGCAAGCAGATCCCCGGCGCCGAGGAGGACCCGCGCTTCCTGGCGACCGGCATCTCGCTGGTCGCGCACATGCGCAGCCCCCGCGTGCCGGCGGTGCACATGAACACCCGCTTCATCGCGACGACGCGCGCCTGGTTCGGCGGCGGCGGCGACCTGACGCCCATGGTGCATGACGCGCCGGAGGCGCAGGAGGACGCCCGCGGCTTCCACGCCGCCTACAAGGCCGCCTGCGACCGCTTCGACCCCGCCTGCTATCCCAAGTTCAAGCAGTGGTGCGACGAGTATTTTTTTCTCCCTCACCGCAACGAGCCCAGGGGGCTGGGTGGAATCTTCTACGATTGGCTCGGCGACCGCACCCCGGGCCATGGGATCGAGGCAGACTTCGCCTTCACCCGCGACGTCGGCGAAGCCTTCCTGGCCGCCTATCCGCCGATCGTCCGGCGCCGCATGCACGAGCCCTGGACCGAGGCCGAGCGGGAACACCAGCTCATCCGCCGCGGCCGCTACGTGGAGTTCAACCTCCTCCATGACCGCGGCACGATCTTCGGGCTCAGGACAGGCGGGAACACCGAGGCGATCCTGATGTCCATGCCGCCGGAGGTGCGCTGGCCCTGACGGGCGCGTCAGCGGGCCGCGGAGGAGCTGGCGGCCGAGGATGGGCGAGCCGCGGACGACCCCTGCGCGGAAAGGCGCCGGGCAGCCCGCACCGTGCGGGAAGGTCCTGCCGGGGGCATGGCGCGCCGCGGCATTTGTGGCAGGCTTGGCGCCGGCGATCGGAAGGAGCGGATGCGATGCGCGACGCGTTGGCCTGGCGGAAGAAGTTCGGCGTCATGGGGCCGTCCACGAACACCATCGTGCAGCCGGATTTCGACATGATGCGCCCCGCCGGCGTCACCAACCACTACAGCCGCATCTTCACGCCGAACGCGGATGCGATTTCCAACGAGACCTTCAAGGCGGGTATCGAGCTGATCGGCGCCAACACGCTGGACGCGGTGCGCAGCGTGATGACCTGCCAGCCCGACTATCTGGTCATGGGCATGTCGGCGGTGACCTTCTTCGGCGGCGCCAGGGGCGCGGATCGCTTTGTGAAGGAGGTGACGGAGCTGGCCGGCGTGGGCATCAGCATCGGCAGCCATTCCTGCCATGCGGGCCTGCAGGCCCATGGGGGCGTGAAGCGCATTTCGATCCTCTCGCCCTACTGGCCCGTGATGAACGAGGCGGTGCGCGGCTACTTCCAGGACATGGGCTACACGGTCAAGCGCGACATCGCGCTGCAATGCCTGTCCTGGACCGGCATCGCCGAGACCACGCCGCAGCAATGCGTGGCCGCGATCAAGCAACTGGATGGCGACGACGTGGACGCGATCGTGCAGGTGGGCACGAACCTGTCGATGGTGAGGCTCGCCGCGATGGCGGAGCTGTGGCTGGGCAAGCCGGTGCTCGCGATCAACGCGGTCACGTACTGGCACGCGCTGCGCGCGAACGGGATCATGGACAAGGTGGAAGGCTGCGGGCGGCTGCTGGAGGAATTTTAGCGCGGGGGAGCCGCGGTGGACCCTGCGTACCGGCGCGGCCTGGCCGGCCGCGACAGAGGACCGACCCGGCGGGTGCCCAGCCGCGGGAAGACGATTGACGGCAGCAAATGTTCCTGATACGTTCCTTGTCGCTGCAAGGCACGTTCTTTGAAGCCGTCCATCCGTCGCCCGACCATCCCGGGGCGCCCCCTGCGGTCCTTCGCGGGCCTTCTTGGCGTCCCAGGGTATTTTGTCCGAAATCCCGCCATTTCGGGGGTTCTTCAACCGGTGCGTGTGTCGCTGCCGGAACTGGGAACTGAAATTCTCTCGGGATCCCTTTGGTTTAGCCCGCCGTGAGTCGCCGGCACACCCCTTGTATATCCAGAAGTTGCCAGCTGGGCGCCACGATCACGGCTGACTTCCGCGCCGGCTCCTTGCCGCCAACACCAGGTTGACGGGCAGAATGCCCATACATCCGGTCAGCAGGAGGGCGGGCATCAGCGCTGCCGGCAGGCCGGGCATGAGGATAACGACCGCTCCGTGGCCCCGGCGAGGCCCGTTCCCTTGCCTTCAGCAGCGAAGGGAGGCCGGCGACGACATGTTCCGACGCCGGATGGCGAAGTCATGTCGCGGGGTGGGCCCGCTCCTGCGCGATGGTGAGGCGTCGATTCCCGAGGATGCGGTACAGACTACGCGGGCTGATCCCGAGGATCCGCGCCATATCGGCACGGCTGAGCGCCGGATCGGCCACCAGTTTGTCGAGATAGAGTTCCGTCAGCGCCTCGATCGTCGGCAGATGATCAAAGGTAAAGACGTAAGTCTTCCGCGCAGGTTGGATGGAAGCCAGGCCTGTCACATGCGCGGGCCGGATCTCGTTGGCCGCCTCCGAGACCAAGGCCGCGCGCTCGACGACGTTGCGCAACTCCCGCACATTCCCGGGCCAGTGATAGGCCGTGAGGATTTCCAGCGCGCGCGGCGACCAGCTCTTCGCGGCGTGCCGGCCGAAGTTCCGGCGCGACAGGAAATGCTGTGCCAGCAGCGGCACGTCCTCCAGCCGCTCGCGCAGAGCCGGTACCGGGATGACGAAGGCCGAGAGGCGGTAATAGAGATCCTCACGGAAGGTGCCCTCCCGGCGCATGGCATCGAGGTCGCGGTTGGTCGCGGCGATGAACCGGACATCCGCCGTCAGGTCGCGCACGCCGCCGAGCCGGCGGAAGCGTCCGGTTTCCAACACGCGCAGCAGCTTCGCCTGCAGGGGCGCCGACATCTCGCCGATCTCGTCCAGGAAGACCGTGCCGCCCTCCGCCACCTCGATCAGGCCCTCCTTGCGCCGGTCCGCGCCGGTGAAGGCGCCACGCTCATGGCCGAAGAGTGCGGATTCGAACAGGTTCTCGTGTAGCGTCGCGCAGTCCACCGCCACGAAGTTCGTCGTCGCGCGGCCGCTCGCCTGGTGCACGGCGGCGGCCACCAACTCCTTCCCGACACCTGATTCGCCGAGGACGAGGACGGTGGTGTCGCTCGGCCCGACGATGCCGATGGAACGCCGCAACTTCACCATGGCTGCGGAGCGCCCGACCAGGGGACTGGACAGGTCCGAGACCGCCTTGTCGCGGAAATACTCGTAGTCGCGCCGCATGTTGCGCGTGCCGAGCGCCCGGCCGACCGCGAGTTCAAGCACGTCGGGATTGATCGGCTTGGCCAGGAAATCCACGGCGCCCAGCTTGATCGCCTTCACCGCGAGATCGATCGAGCCAAAGGCCGTCAGCACGATCACGGGGCTGATCTCGGCGATCGTCGGCAGGATGGACAGGCCCTCGGCATCGGGCAGGCGCATGTCGAGAAGGGTGAGCCCCGGCTCGACCTGCGCCAGCAGCGCCTCGCCCGCCGCCCAGGTCGAGGCGCTGAGTACTTCGTAGCCGCTCGCCCGGAGATGGGAGGCGACGAGGCGGTTGAGCGTCGCGTCGTCGTCGATGATCAGGATCGAGGGGCGCAGCTCGGCCTTCTGGGTCATGCCGCGTCCAATACCGCGTCGGGCGACGGAAAGACGAGATGGAAGGTGGTGCCCTCGCCCTGGCGGCTGGTGACGGAGATCGTACCGCGCCACTTGCCGACCAGCGCCTTGCAGATGGGCAGGCCGAGACCGCTGCCTTCGGACCGGTCGGCGCGGCGCGTCCAGAAGGGCAGGAAGATCCGCGCGAGATCCTCGGTCGGGATGCCGCGGCCGGTGTCGGCCACGGTGATCGTCACCTCGCCGCCGGGGCCGGCACCGCCCGAGACCGTGATGCGCCCGCCGGCCGCCGTCGCATGAAAGGCGTTCTGGATCAGGTTGACCAGGACCATGCCGATCTCGCTCTCGCTGGCGATGATGCGCGTGCTCGCGGCGATGTCCACGGTGAGCGCGATGCGCCGCGTCTCCGCCTCGTAGCGCAGGAGCGAGGCGATGCCTTGCGCGACCTCGCCCACATCCACGAGTGCGCCACGCTCGCTGGGGCCCTCGCTCAGCCGCATCAGCCGGCCGGTCACGTCAATGCAGCGTTCGATCTCGCGGCGGACGAGTTCCATGTACTCCTTCGCCTCGTCCATGCGGTCGGCCTGGCCGAGACAAGCCTGCACGGCGGTCAGGCCGAACTGCACGGAGGCGAGAGGATTGTGGATCTCATGCGCCACGCCCGTCGCCAGCTGGCCGATCTCGGACAGCCTGTCGCCGAGCGAGACCGCGACATCGTGCGAGACCTCGCGGATGGATTCGACGATGCAGCGCCCTGCCTGGCCCGGTCGTCCGTCCGGAACGCTGGCGGCGACGACCTCGACGGCGACATCCTCGGCGCCGCAGCGATGGACATGCGTGCATTTCACGGTGCTGCCGCCGATGCCCAGTTCGACGAGCGGGCAGACGACGAGCGTCGGCACGCACGGTTCGGCCCGGCCGTGGCTGGAGGCATAGCAGGGACGGCCCAGGATCTCCGATCGCGAAAGGCCGACCTGGCGGCAGAAGCGGTCGTTCACGGCGATCACGGCGAAATCGCTCGCGATGACGCGGATGCCGTCCGGCACCGCATCGATCACGCCCTGCAGGAAGGCGTCGCGTTCGCGCAGCTCCGCCATGGTCGCCGAGAGCCGGTCGGCCATGCCGTTGAAGCCGCGCGCGAGCGCCGCCATCTCGTCCGGGCTGCCGGGTGCGACCGGCGCGCGCGCCGCGAGATCCCCGGCCGTGACGGCCCGCACCGCGGCATGCAGCCCCGCCGCCGGCGCCAGGACCAGGCGCCGCAGCGCGAACCAGGTGGCCATCAGCGCCAGCAGCGTGATGACCACCGCCCCGACCGAGACAAGGGCCGCGGTGTTCCAGGCCCGCGCGCGGGCCGGCCCGGCATCGTACTCCACCACCAGATAGCCGTTCACGGGATTGCTGGCCGCGTCGCCATGGCACCCGGCGCAGGGCTCTCGGTTGGCGATGGCGCGCACGCTGCGCAGGCGCATGCTGCCATCGGGCATCGCGACCAGCCGCGTGCCGCTGCCCGCGGGGGATGCCTCGATCGGGCATCCGGGGCAGAGCGCCTCCAGAGTCCGGGCGCCTTCGCCGCCGGGCTGCGGATCCCGGCCGAAGCGGGTGTTCAGGTCGCGGTCGAGGATGCGGACCGACGACACGCCCTCGACGGCCGCCAGGCCGTCCACCATGTCGCGCAGCCCCTCGATGTCGCGCTTCAGCATGGCGTTCTCGAGCGTGATGCCGAGCAACTGCCCAAGCCGGTCCGCCATGATCCGGCTCTCATTCGTCAGCTCATGGCGGAACAGGGGGAAGAACAGAGCGATGCTGGCCGCCGTCGCCAGGCACAGCACGGTTGCGAGCAGCAGCAGGAGCTTCCGTCCCAGCCCGAAGCTGCCGAACCGCGACGGTTCCACCCTCCGTCTCCCTGTCGCGCCGTCCTAGCGGCCCCGTGCGGCGGCGCCGGCGGGCCGTCCCCGGCTTGCCGTGGCCATCGCGGCGGCCACCACCTCATCCTCCGGCGGGGTCATGTCAATCTGCGTGGCGTCCCCCAGCAGTGCCGCGAGTCCCTGAAGAAAACCCACCATGGCCAATTGCAGTCCGGCATAGAGCGGATGGTGGCAGCGGCGCGCGACGCGCCCGGCGAAGGCGGGAACCCAGACCAGCAGGTGGTCGCGGAGAAAGGTCGCCGCCTCGGCCAGCGCATCGGCGGTGCCCTCGCGCAGTAATGCCGCAAGATAGGCCAGTTCATGCACCAGGTGGTCGTCGCTGCGCCGCCGCCAGTCGGCCACTTCGAGCCCGTGGCGCGCGAAACGCTGCCTCACCGCGAACATCGGGCCCTGGCGTTCCAGCCCATCGGGGTCGCGCCAGACGGATTCCGTCGGCGCGGCGTGATAGGCGAAGGTGAGATAGATCGCCGCGTATTCCGCCGCGAGATCCTCGAGCGCCGCCCGATCGGGCAGTTCGGCCACGCTCGCGAGGCCCTGGCGGAGCAGCGCGACGCCCTGGCGGAAATCCTCGCCGTCGGGCGCCATGGCGAACCAGTCGGCCGGGTCAGCGCTGCGGAGCTGCGCCAGCGTCTCCGCGGTCAGTTCCTGGCCGTGCAGCAGGCCGAGCAGCGCCAGGTCGTCGGCGATCTCGCCCCAGTCCCGCCGCGCCAGCATCGCGTCCGGCGCGCCGCTCATGGCACTTCTCCGCGCGGATGCGGCACGAAGACGATGGACGGGCGCGTCAGCTCGGGATCGGCCATGTCGCGCACCCGGCGCACGACATGCTCATTGGGTCCGCGCGCCTTCGTCTCATGCGTGCCGTTGGCGAGCGCGTCGATCGGGCCGATGTCGAGCACGCGCATCATGCAGGCCATGACGCAGTAGGGCTTGCGGCCGGCATCGATCTCATCGACGCACATGTTGCACTTGGCGACGATGTTCTGCTCGGGGATGAATTGCGGGGCGCCGAAGGGGCAGGCGGCCTCGCAGCGCCGGCAGCCGATGCAGAGCGTGGAATCGATATCCACGATCCCGTCCTTCTGCCGCTTGTAGATCGCCCCCGTCGGGCAGGTCGGCAGGCAGGCCGGCTCCGCGCAATGGTTGCAGGACATGTTGACCTTGTAGGCGTAGACCTCCGGGAAGTGCCCACCCTCGATATACTGAACGCGACGGAACCGCGGTCCCGGCGGCAGGCCGTTCTTGTCCTTGCAGGCGATCTCGCAGGCACGGCAGCCGATGCAGTCCATGTTGTTGTGGATGAAGCCCAGCTGCTGGTCGGGCACGACGGGCGTGTAGGTTTCCCGCTGCCGGCGCTGCTGGGCCGCGGCTTCGCGGATGCGCTGCGGGTCGCGCCTGGTGTCACTGCCGTTCGACATGCCTCGTCCTCCCGATGATGCCGCGCGCTTCGGTCACAGGTCGCGCCTGAAGATGTGGCTGCGCGAGACCGCCTGCGCATCCCAGCCGGGCCGGTGGCTCAGATCCGTCTTGCGGACATTGGCGAGCACGGTGTTGTAGGCGAAGGCCCCCGCCGGCGAGGGTTCGTCCAGCGTCAGGAAGTCCGGATTGCCCGACCGGTCGATGCCCTGCGCGTCGATGTCCATCCAGGCGCCTTCGTGCAGCACCAGCACGCCCGGCATGCAGCGTTCGGTGACGAAGGCCGGGACGATGCAGCGGCCGCGCGTGTTCCACACCTCCACCGTGTCGCCCGTGCGGATGCCGAGCCGCGCGGCGTCGGAAGCGTTGATGGTGACCTCCTGGCTGAAGGTCTCGCGCAGCCAGGGGATGTTGTTGAAGATCGAATGGGTGCGCCAGCGCGGGTGCGGGCTGACGAGGTGGAAGGGCATGTCGCGCGTCTTGTCGCTGCCCAGCCACTCCCAGGGCTCGATCCATTTCGGAATGGCGGGGATCGGATAGCCGTATTGCGTGCGCCTGAAGTCGGTGATCTGCGCGAGATGGGTCGAGAGGATCTCGATCCGGCCCGAAGGGGTCTGGAAGGGAACGCCGCGCTCGACCTGCGCGCGGAAGGCGACCGCGGGTTCGGGCAGGCGGAACTTGTAGACGCCGCGGCGCTTGAACTCCTCCCAGCTCATCTCGACGTGCTGGTGTTCCTGCACGCGATGCCACCAGGCGGCGAGATAGGCCTCGTCGACCTCGTCGTCGCGGCGGAAATAGTCGCGCGTGGCGCGCGGATTGTAGCGCTCGCCGAAGCCGAGGCGGTAGGCGAGCTCGGTGAAGACCTGGAAATCGGTCTTCGATTCACCCAGCGGCTGGATGACCCTGGGGCGGTGGATGTAGTAGTGGCCCTTGTACCAGGGCAGGGCCACGTCGTGGCGCTCGAAATGCGTCGCGATCGGCAGCAGGTAGTCGGCCCAGAGACCCGAGGGCGTGATCGTCTGGTCCATGCAGACGATCATCTCGAGCTTCCTGATCGCCTCGATCTGCTTGTTGATGTGGGTCAGCTGGTTGAGCCAGTCCGAACCGTGCCAGAAGATCGCCTTGATGTTCGGGATCTGCCCGTCCGTCGCGTCGTTGCGTGGCCACAGCCCCGCCTCCTCGCGCGTCACGTTGGGATAGTTCAGCACCACATGCGCCCAGCGGTCCGACTTGATCGAGGCGGCCCAGACATTGGCGTATTCGTCGTAGGGGTAGGCGACGGCCTCGGCATGCCAGGCCTTGCCGACACCCTCCGCGCAGCCGCCGAGCACGCCGATATTGCCCGTCATCGCCTGCAGGGCGGCGGCCATCCGGTTGTACTGCTCGCCATAGGCATTGCGCCCCGGTGCCCAGGAGGCCTTGAGCGCCGCCGGCTTGGTCGTCGCATACATCCGCGCGAGGCGCGTGATGTCGTCGGCCTTCACGCCGCAGATCGCCTCGGCCCAGGCGGGCGTCTTCGGCTGGCCGTCATAGGTGCCGAGGATGTAGTCGCGGAAATTCTCCCGCCCCCGCGCCCAGTCCGGCATCGTGCCGGCATCCATGCCCTGGCAGAAGCGGTTGATGAAGGTCTGGTCCTGCAGGTTCTCCGTGAAGATCACGAAGGCCATGGCTGCCATCATGGCAGCGTCGGTGTTGGGACGGATCGGAATCCACCAGGCATCGTAGGCGGAGGCGGAATCCGTGTACTGCGGGTCCACCAGCACGAAGCGGCAGCCGCGCTGCTTGGCCATGCGCATGTAGTAGAAGGTGTTCCCGCCATGGAAGGTGTAGGCGGGGTTCCACCCCCACATGATGATCAGCTTCGAATG
>JAYRQX010000699.1:0-5782 GCA_041910415.1 Acetobacteraceae bacterium
CGAGACCGAAGGCGGCGGCCAGGGCACGCCAGCCGCACAGGCGTTCCAGGCGCTGAATCACGGGGCGTCTTCCGGGGTGGCGGAAACCCGCGGTACGGGGCTCTGGCACGTCAAGGATGGATCACTCAGCTGCCGCGCGGCTCGCCTGGCTGCCGGGGCGCCGGACGCGAAGGCGCCGAATACGGCGAGGATCGGATTCCAGGATGCGGAATTCGAGACCGGACGGGTGCGATACCAGTTCGCCCTTGGTCGGCACGCGCCCCGCGAGGGTGAAGACGAGCCCGCCCACCGTGTCGATGTCCGCCGCGCGCTCCTCGTCGGTCAGTACCTGGCCCAGGCGCTGTTCGAAGGCCTCGATCGGGGTCCGCGCATCGAGTTCCAGTGCACCATCCGGGCGATCGGTGATCTGCTGCGCCTGGATCTCGTCGTGCTCGTCGCTGATGTCGCCGGTGATGGTCTCGACCAGGTCCTCGATGGTGATGAGACCGTCGATGCCGCCATATTCGTCCACGACCAGGGCCATGTGGATGCGCGCCTGACGCATCTGCAACAGCAGGTCGAGCACGGGGATCGAGGGCACGACAAAAAGCGGGCGCCGAATCACCGATGTCAGGTCGAAGCTGCCCTCGCGTCCCACCGCCGCGAAGACGTCCTTGATGTGGACCATGCCCGCGATGTCATCGAGGCTTTCCCGGTAGATCGGGTAGCGGCTGTGGCCTTCGCGCTGGATGACCTTGATCGCCTCGTCGAGGCTCAGATTCTCCGGCATGGCGACGATGTCCGCGCGGGGCACCATCACGTCGTAGGCGGTCTTGCCCCGCAGCTTCAGCACGTTCCGCAGCAGGGCACGCTCATGCACATCCAGGCCGTTGGCGGTGTCCTGCCCCTCGGCAGCCGGCGACGCGCCATCGGGGCGTTCGATCAGTTCCTCGACCTGGTCGCGGACGGATTCCGCCTCCTTGCGCCGCAGAAGCCCCTGCAGGCGCCAGAGAAGGCCGCTGCGCTGGTCGTCGGCGCCGCTCACAGCACGCCCCGCCACGGGTTAGGCCGGCCGAGGCGGCGCATGATGCGCGCTTCCGCCTGCTCCATCCGCCGGGCCTCGCCGGCAACCAGGTGATCATGGCCCACGAGATGCAGCGTGCCATGGGCGACCAGATGCGCGAGATGATCGGCGGCACGGCGCTTCGCCTGCCGCGCCTCCCGCTTCACAACGCCGAGCGCGACGGCGATGTCGCCAAGCGATCCGGGAATGCCGGCGGGGAACGACAGGACGTTGGTCGGTTTGGCCTTGGCGCGATGCTGCCCGTTCAGCCGCTTCACCTCGCGATCATCCGCCAGCAGCACCGTGACCTCGCCTGACGCACCGCATTCGCGCAGCGCCGCCTCGGCCGCCCGTTTCGCGAGCGCTTCCGGCTGCCTGACTGCGGCGCGCCATGCCGGCGTCGCCAGGACGACGGTGATCGCCGCCGCCCCTTTCCGAAGCCCAGCCCCGGCGCGATCCACGCGCCGATGGCCGGGACGGCTACTTCCCGGTTCCATCCTTCTCCTTCTTCGCCCGCTTCTGATCGTCGGCGCGCCCATAGGCGGCGACGATCCGGGCCACGAGAGGATGCCTTACCACATCCTGCTCGGCAAAGCGCGAGACGGCGATGCCATCGACCCCGTCCAGGATCCGCAGCGCCTCGGCCAGGCCCGAAGGCTGGCCAGGCGGCAGGTCCACCTGGGTGGGATCGCCGGTGATCACCATCCGCGTTCCCTCACCCATCCGGGTCAGGAACATTTTTATCTGTGCCGGCGTGGTGTTCTGGGCCTCGTCCAGGATGGCGTAGGAATGGGCCAGGGTGCGGCCGCGCATGAAGGCGAGGGGGGCGATCTCGATCTCCCCGGCGGTGATGCGGCGGGCGACCTGTTCGGCCGGCATCATGTCGTTCAGCGCGTCGTAGAGGGGACGGAGATAAGGGTCGACCTTCTCCTTGAGGTCACCGGGCAGGAAGCCCAGCCGTTCCCCCGCCTCGACCGCGGGGCGGGACAGCACGATCCGGTCCACGCGGCCCGCCTGGAGCATGGCGACACCCTGCGCCACGGCGAGATAGGTCTTGCCCGTGCCCGCGGGCCCGACGCCGAAGACCATGTCGTTGCGGGCAAGGCTTTCGATATAGGCGGCCTGGGCCGCGCTGCGCGGAGAAATCGCCCCGCGCCGCGTGCGGATCGCCGGCAGGTCCGCCAGAGGCAGGCGCGGTTCGCCCTGTTCGGCGCCGCCAGCAGCGATACGCAGGGTCGCCTCCACATCTGAGATGCTGACCGGCTGCCCGCGTTCCAGCCGCTTCCACAGCGCCAACAGCGCCGCTTCCGCCATGTCGGTCCGCTCGCTCGCGCCGGAAATCGCGATCCGGTTGCCTCGCGCCGCCAATCGGACCCCGAGTACCTGCTCGATCCGGGCCAGGTGCCGGTCATGCTCCCCGAGGAGCAGCGGCAGCAACGCGTTGTCGTCGAACTGCAGGGTCACCGATCGCTGTTCAGGGCCCATCCGGGATGCCGAACGAAGATCAGCGGGGCGGAGCTGGATGGCGGATGCGGTGGTCAAGCGGCAGCGATCTCCTGGTGGGTCTTCTGTGCGATGCGGGCCTTTCCGCCCGCCTCCTCGGCCTCAACGCGCAGGGCGCCGAGGGAGTTCGGGTGCGCCCTGGCGATGCGCACGGTCTGGATGGTGCCGATCAGCGCCTCAGGCCCGTCCAGATGCACCGGCTGCAGCCAGGGCGAACGGGCGGCGAGCTGACCCGGATGTCGGCCGAGGCCGGTCACCAGCACATCGAAGACCATGCCCTGGCACGAATGGTTGAATGCATCCTGCTGCTGGCGAAGCAGGGCCTGGATTTCAGCGAGCCGCCCGTCCTTCACGGCTTCGGCGAGCTGGCCAGGCTGGCCAGCCGCTGGGGTGCCCGGACGGGCGGAATACTTGAAGGAGAAGGCCTGAGCGAAGCCGATCTGTTCGATCAGCCCGAGCGTCGCCTTGTGGTCCGCCTCGCTCTCGCCGGGATGGCCTGCGATGAAGTCCGAAGAGAGAGCGATGTCCGGGCGCACCGCGCGCAGCCTGTCGACGACGTGAACAAAGTCCGCCGCCTTGTGGCCCCGGTTCATGGCGGCGAGCATGCGGTCCGACCCGCTCTGCACGGGCAGGTGCAGGAAGGGCATCAAGACAGGCAGCTCGCCATGGGCCGCGATCAGGTCGTCGTCCATGTCGCGCGGATGGCTGGTCGTGTAGCGCAGCCGCGCCAGGCCCGGGATTTCTGCGAGTGCCCGCAGCAGCCGCCCCAGCGTCCAGCGCGTGCCGTCGGGCCCTTCGCCGCGATAGGCATTCACGTTCTGGCCGAGCAGCGCGATCTCCCGCGTGCCTTGCGCGACGAGCCGCTTTGCCTCCGCGATTACCGCCGCGGCAGGGCGGGAGAATTCGGCGCCGCGCGTATAGGGAACGACACAGAACGAACAGAACTTGTCGCAGCCTTCCTGGATGGTCAGGAAGGCGATGGCCCCTTGCGGTGCGGATTGTTCCGGCAAATGGTCAAATTTGTCCTCGGCCGGGAAATCGGTCTCGATGACGGCGCCCGCCGCGCGGCTTGCGCGCGCCACCATCTCCGGCAGGCGATGATATGTCTGGGGGCCGAGGACGATGTCCACCCAGGGCGCGCGGGCCGTGATCTCCGCCGCTTCGGCCTGCGCGACGCAGCCGGCGACGGCGACCACCACCTGCCCGCCCGCGGCGGCCTTCTCCTGCTTCAGCGCCCGTAGCCGGCCCAGATCAGAAAAGACCTTCTCGGTCGCGCGTTCGCGGATATGACAGGTGTTGAGGATGACCATGTCGGCCTCCTCCAGCGCCTCGGTCGCCGCATAGCCCAGCGGCGCCAGGACATCCGCCATCCGGGCACTGTCGTAAACATTCATCTGGCAGCCCCAGGTGCGGATGTAGAGCCGCTTGGGCGAGGGGCCGGTCTTGGAAATCATGCGGGGGTCAACTCCGTCCTCCGGCTGCATCGGGCACAGCAGGTCGGGACGGGGAGGTGCGCAGCGCCAAGCTCTGAGTCAAGCGACTCGGCGCAGAAACGTGCATGTCATGATGCAAGCCTGACCGGCCCTGGCCGGGGAGGTCAAGCACCATGTGCGGCTACGAAACGGGCTTGCCCGTCGCCATGCGGAAGGGCGTGGCCTTGCGGTTCTGCCGCAGCTGGGACGCGCCCTCCGCCACAACCTGCTGCACCGCCGCCGTCATGACCTTGCGGTTGGCGAAGTCAGTGGACGGCGCCGCCTCATGCACCAGCACGGTCGCCCGGGTGCCGGGGCGCCGCATCAGCCGCCAGAAATGCCGCCCGATGTCCATGTCGCCATACCAGGCGAAGATCGGGCGGTCGCGACGGCAGGCGGGCAGACCGCCGACCCGGTCGTAGACGATGGAGATCGGCTGGATTGTCTCGGCCTTGTCGGCGACTGAGAGGAAGGAACTACGGAAGGGCAGCGTGCGGCTGCCGTCGTTGCTGGTGCCTTCCGGAAACAGGATCAGGTTCTGGCCGGCGGAAAGCCGCTCGCGCATCGCATCCGCCTCGCCGCCCGTCGTGCCGCGCTTGCGGCTGACATAGACGGTCTGCCGCAGGCCGGAGAGCCAGCCCACGACCGGCCACTGCCCGACCTCGGCCTTGGCGACGAAGGCGCCGTCCAGCACCGCGCCGAGGACCAGGATGTCCACCCAGGAGGAATGGTTCGACAGATAGAGCACGGACTTGCCCGGCGCCGGCGTGCCGATGACCTGGATGCGCAACCCGATCAGCCAGCACAGCACGGCGAAATACCAGCGGACGAAGACGATCTTCGCCCGCCCCGGGAGCAACAGCAGGACCATCTGAATCGGCGATGCGAGCAGCGTCCACAGCACCGCGAAGACGATGCGGCGCACCGCGCGGAACCGGCCGCCATCGGGCCGGAAATCCATCACGTCGCTCCAGGCGCCATGGCTCAGCCAGGGGCGGAAGCGCAAGGGGCTGCGTCGCCGAAGGCGTCGCGGCGCGGCATCCTGGGTGGCTTCGGCGGTACTCGACATGGGGGGCGAGTTAGCGCGGGGACGGGGTCAGGGCAATGAAGCGTCCGGGACCGTTGCGTGACAAGCGGCGCCCGGGCGCGCCGGCTCTCCTCCTGCTCCGGGGCGTGCTAGAAGCCCGATGCGCGTTCGCCCGTTCAATGCGGACGCCCGTCGGAAGCGTCCCCGGAGACCGTCTCATGCCGAACCGCCGTACCCTGCTCGCCAGCGCCACCCTCGCCGCAGGGGCCGCCTTCGGCCTGTGCCCCGCCCTGGCGGAGCAGCGCTTCGCCAATATCAGCATGTTCATCCCCGCGGGGCCTGGCGGCGGCTGGGACCAGCTCGGCCGTGCGATCGAGCAGGTGGCGCGCGGCGGCGGGCTGGTCGGCAATATCCAGTTCGAGAACGTCCCCGGCGCCGGCGGCACGGTCGGCCTGCCACGCTTCATCGCGACCCGGCGGAACCGCCCGGACGCGCTGATGGTCTCCGGCAGCATCATGATCGGCGCGGTGTTGACCAACCGCACCCCGGTCGGCATCACCAACCTCACGCCGGTCGCGCGGCTCACGCAGGAAACCGGCGCGATCGTGGTTGCCGCCAACTCCGAGTTCCGCACCATCGCCGATCTGCTCCAGGCGCTGCGCACCAATCCGGGCGCGGTCAGCATCGCCGGCGGGTCGGGTGGCGGCATCGACCACATCACGCTCGGCCTGATGCTGC
>JAYRQX010000700.1:0-3030 GCA_041910415.1 Acetobacteraceae bacterium
GGACAGATGCCATGGTGCAGGAACTGACGGTCGGCATCGCGGGGCTCGGCGCCATCGGGCTGCACCTGGCCAGGGCGATCGATGCCGGCGTGCCCGGGCTGCGCCTGGCCGCCGTCGCCGCGCGCGACCATGCCAAGGCCGAGCGGAACCTCGCCGGCTTCCGCCACAAGCCGCCCGTGGTTCCGATCTCCGACCTCGCCGCCTGCGACGTGGTGGTCGAGGCCGCGCCGGCCGCGATTTTTGAAAGCATCGCGACGGCCGCCATCGAGGCCGGGCGCATCTTCATCCCTTCCAGCGTCGGCGCCCTGCTGCCGCGCATGCACCTGGTCGAGCGCGCGAAGCAGACCGGCGCGCGCATCATCGTCCCCACCGGCGCGCTGCTCGGCCTCGATGCCGTGCGCGCGGCCGCCGAGGGCGAGGTCGAGAGCGTGACCATCGAGACGCGCAAGCCGCCGCGCGGCCTCGAAGGCGCGCCCTATCTCGACGAACACAGGATCGACACGTCGAAAATCACCACGCCCACCATGGTCTTCAAGGGCAATGCCTTCGATGCCGCCCGCGGCTTCCCGGCCAATGTGAATGTCGCGGCCGCGCTCGCGCTCGCGGGCATCGGTCCGGAGAAGACCATGGTCGAGATCTGGGCCGACCCCGCGCAGACGCGCAACAAGCACACCATCCGCGTCGAGGCCGCCGCC
This sequence comes from Acetobacteraceae bacterium, assembly GCA_041910415.1. GTDB lineage: Bacteria > Pseudomonadota > Alphaproteobacteria > Acetobacterales > Acetobacteraceae > JAYRQX01. Next base: position 696 of record JAYRQX010000700.1, read on the forward strand.
GCGCGCCTGACCATGACCATCGAGAACGTGCCGAGCGAGGAAAACCCCAGGACCGGCAGGATCACGCCGCTCTCGGTGCTCGCCTGCCTGCGCGGCCTCACCAGCACGCTGAAGGTCGGCACCTGACCCGATGCTCGAAGCCTTCGGCTTCACCTTCATCGCGCTCCTGGTGATCGTCGATCCCTTCGGGACCGCGGTCATCTTCGCCAGCATGACGGTGACCAACACCGTCGCCGAACGCCGCCGCCAGGCGATCAAGGCGACGGCGATCGCGGCGGTGATCCTGGTCTCCTTCAGCCTGGTCGGCAGTTGGCTGCTGCATGCGCTCGGCATCGCGCTGCCGGCGATGAAGGTGGCGGGCGGGCTGCTGCTCTTCCTGCTGGCCACCGACATGGTCATGGGCCAGACCTTTCTGCGTGCGACGCCCGAGGAGCAGCAGGCGGGCGCGGAGGCGCAGGACATCTCCGTCTTTCCGCTCGCCATCCCCCTGCTGGCCGGGCCGGGCGGCATGACCAGCATGATCCTGATGCGCGAACAGGCGCGCGGCGATCCCGCGCAATATGCCGCCGTGCTGCTGGCGCTGGCCGCCGTGCTGGCGCTGACGCTGATCTGCCTGCTGGGCGCCGGCACCGTCGCCCGCATCCTCGGCAGGACGGGCGGGCATGTGATCGGGCGCGTGCTCGGCGTGTTGCTGGCCGCACTCGCCGCGCAGATCGCGCTGGACGGGGTGCGCCAGAGCTTCGGCCTGTGACGCAGGCGCTGCACCGGCTCGATGTGCGCACGACGGGCCGCGGCCTGACAGAGATCACCGCGCCGGTGCTGCGCTGGGTCGCCGGGCAGGGCCTCGCGACCGGGCTGCTGACGCTGTGGTGCCGCCACACCTCGGCCTCGCTCATCGTGCAGGAGAATGCCTCGCCGGAGGTGCGCGGGGATCTCGAGGATTTTCTTCGTCGCGTCGTGCCGGAAGGCCCCGGCCTCTATCGCCATGACGACGAAGGGCCGGACGACATGCCGGCCCATATCCGCGCCGCGCTGACGCAGACGCAACTCTCGATCCCCGTGGCCGAGGGCCGCCCGGTGCTCGGCACCTGGCAGGGGATCTTCCTGTGGGAGCACCGCGCCCACCCGCATCGGCGGGAGGTGGTGCTGCACCTGATCGGCGATCAGGCCGCGCGCTGAAGCGGCGGGGCTGTCGCGGCACGCGAGAGCAGGCCCGGCACCAACGCCTCCGCCGCGCGCGCACCGGAGATCACCACCGCCTCCACCCCCGCGCCGTGGGTGGCCGCGCCGGCCAGCACCAGGCCCGGCAAGGGCTGCTTCTGCGGGTGGCGGCGATCCGTGCCGTAGATCGCGCCGTCGCCGGTCCAGGCATAGCGCTGGAACGTCACCGGCGAGGCATCGGCGCGCACGAGGATACGGTCCGCGAGGCCCGGGATCACTTCCGCCGCGCGCGCGACCAGCTCGTCGCCCATCGCCTCCTTGCGCGCGCGGTAGGCCGGCGTGCGGCGCCAGGCCTCGATCGCCTTCGGATCGTCGCCGGCGGGCGGCATCCAGCCGGCGGCCTCGGCCTGCGGCACCAGCACCAGCAGTTCCAGCGTCGAACACCCGGCCGGCGCGGCCGAGGGGTCCACCGCCGTCGGCACGACCATGCTGATCGGACCGGCGGATGTCCGCGCATGCACGATCGGCGGCAGGTCCAGCGTGCCGCGCAACCCGAGATGCACGGCGAAGGCCGAACAGGCCAGCCTGGCCGCGGCCACGCTGCGGAACAGCGCGCCCGGCGGCAGCAGGCGGCGCGCCGCCAGGATGGGATCGGCGTTCAGCACCACGGCGGAAGCCGCCAGCCGCGCGCCCCCGGCCTCGATGCCGCAGGCGCGCCCGCCCTCGGCCAGGATGCGCTGCACGGGCTGGCCCAGATGCACCTCGCCACCGCGCGCGCGGATGGCGGCGACCAGGGCATCGGCCAGCCTTCCGGACCCGCCCACGGGATACCAGCCGCCATGGAAGGCGTAGCCGAAGAGCGGGACCATCTGCTGCACGGAAAGCGTCTCCGGCCGGTCCGTCAGGTAGCCCGACAACGCCGAGACCGCCGCCCGCGTCGCCGGCTCGCGCAGGTGGCGCGCGAGGAAGTCGTCCCAGGAGCGCTGCATCCAGCCGACCGCGAAGGGATGCGCCCGGGCGAAGCCGAGCATGGCGTCCACCGTTGGCGGCGTGCCGGGGATGCCCATGCGGCCCTCCCCGGTCGCATACATCGCGGTCATGATCGTGCGGATCTCCGCGAAGAGGCCGGCCAGCCCCGCCGCATCCGCCGGGTGCTGCGCCTGAAGGGCGGCGA
>JAYRQX010000701.1:0-6514 GCA_041910415.1 Acetobacteraceae bacterium
GCGCCGCGGCGTGAAGCGCTTCAGCGCCCCCCGGCCTGGGGCGGCGCATCCTCCGCGCCGGACGGAGGAGACAGGCCATGCTGCGGAACGCGATCCTGGGTGCGGCGATGCTGATGGGCGTGACGGCGATGCCCGCCGCGGCCCAGTATGTCGAACTCGGCGCCGCGGCCCGCCACCAGATGATGGTGCAGGTGCAGACCACACCGGGCGCCGCGGAAGCCGCCCGCCCCTGGATCGCTGAGGAGCAGCGGGTGCAGCTTGTCAACGCGCCGCCCCGCCGCCCCCGCTTCAGCTTCCGCGCCCCGCGCGACTGATACCCGCGGTCGAATGCTTCGACCGCTGAGATCATCTTTGCATACCCTCAAGCGCCGGGCGCCGCCGCCGGCGGCTTGGCTCACCGGACCGTCATGCCGAAGGCATGCTGTCCGTATGACCGGCGGATCGGCACAGCCGACCGCGAGCGGGCCGCATCCGCGGCCTCGGCACGAATCAAAGCCTCGTGCCGCCGATACGGACCGCGCCGCCCTCCGCCGAAATCGGATAGCGCCGGCCACGCCCATGTCGTTGCCGGGCCTGCCCCGGCTGGACTAGGTTCGGCGCGGAACCGAACCACGTCCCGGGGGCTTCGCGTTGAACCGGCTTCGTCATCCTATCGGATGCCCGGTCACGGACGGCGCATGTCCCGCGCGGCCCGGCGCGATGCCGCATGTCCGCCTCTGACGCCCTGCCGGCGGGCGCGGCGGCGGCGGCCTGGACCACGCCGGCCCGGCTTCGCGAATGCCCCGATTGCGGCCAGTTCCAGGTCGTGCCCGCGCTCGAGCCCGGATCGCGCGCCAACTGCGTGCGCTGCGGCTCGACGCTCCGCAGGGCGCGGACCGATCCGCTCGGCCGCGCGCTCGCCCTGAACGTCGCGGCGCTCTCCATCCTCGGCGTCGCCTGCCTGATGTCGCTGATGACGGTCAGCACGGCGGGGATGACGCGCAACGCCAACCTCTTCTCGGGGCCCGAAGGGATGGGGCGGAGCGGGCTCTGGCCGCTGTCGATCATCGTGCTCTTCACGACCGTCGCCGCGCCGACGCTCAAGCTCGCGGCCATGACCTATGTGCTGACGGGGCTGCGCATGGCGCGCCCGCCCCGGCACGTCCGCCGCGTCTTCGCCTGGATCGAGCATCTGCGCCCCTGGTCGATGATCGAGGTCTATCTGCTGGGCGTCTTCGTCGCCTACACCAAGCTGATCGACCTCGTGCATATCGAGCTCGGCGTCGCCCTCTACGCGCTCGGCGTGCTGATGTTCACCATGATCGCGGCGGATGCCGTGCTCGACCGCCAGGCGGTGTGGGAGGAGATGGAGCGCCGCGGCGTGCCCCATGGCCCGCTCGACCACGCGGCGACCGCGCTCACGCGCCGCAGCGACGGCGCGGTCGGCTGCCACACCTGCGGCCTGGTCTGCCTGCCGCACGACCATGACGATGTCTGCCCGCGCTGCGCCGGCCATCTGCATGCGCGCAAGCCCAACGCCATCGGGCGCGCCTGGGCGCTGCTGATCGCGGCGGCGATCCTCTACGCGCCGGCCAACATCTACCCCGTGCTGCAGTTCATCCAGCTCGGCCACGGCGCGCCCAGCACCATCCTGGGCGGCGTGGTCGAGCTGATCGACAGCAACATGCTGCCGCTGGCGCTGCTCGTCTTCTTCGCCTCGGTCGCCGTGCCGATGCTGAAGGTGCTGGGGCTCGGCATGCTGCTGATCTCCACCCATTTCGGCTGGACGCGGTGGCTCAGGGAACGGACGAAGCTGTATTTCGCCGTCAACGCCATCGGGCGCTGGTCGATGATCGACATCTTCATGATCACCATCCTGGTCGCCCTCGTGCAGTTCGGCACCATCGTCAACATTGAGCCGGGCGTCGGCGCGGTTGCCTTCTGCGCCGTCGTCATCCTGACGATGCTCGCCGCCGAAGGCTTCGATCCCCGCCTGATGTGGGACGCGGCCGGCACCAACGAAGACGCGGCGGAGCGCGCGTGATGGACGGTTCGCACCCCGAGGCCACGGTCCGCTCCAAGGTCGATCGCCGCTGGCGCCTCTCGCCGGTCTGGGCGATCCCGATCGTCACCCTGCTGATCGCGGGCTTCCTGGTCTGGCACACCTATATTCAGCGCGGCCCGCTGATCACGCTCACCTTCGCCAGCGCGGAAGGCCTGACCGCCGGCCAGTCGCAGGTGCGGCTGCACGAGGTTCCCGTCGGCACGGTCGAGACCATCTTGCTCACGCCGGATCGCCAGCGCGTCGTCCTCGGCGTGCGCATGACGCGCGAAGCGACGCCGCTGCTGACGACCGGCGTGCGCTTCTGGGTGGTGAAGCCGCGCCTTTTCGCCGGCAGCCTGACGGGCGTCAGCACCATCCTCTCCGGCTCCTATATCCAGATCCAGCCGGCGACCGACCCGTCCGCGGCGGCCGAGCGGCACTTCACCGGACTCGAGAACCCGCCGATCGTGCCGACCGGCGAGCCCGGCCGCGCCGTGCAGATCGAAGCCCAGCGGCTTGGTTCCATCAGCCTGGGCGCGCCGGTCTTCTACCGCGACTTCAATGTGGGCCAGGTGCTCGGCTGGGACATCGCGGACATGGCCGAGCATGTCACGCTGCACGTCTTCGTCCGCGCCCCCTATGACCGCTACCTCAGGGAGGGCTCGCGCTTCTGGAATGCCTCGGGCGTCTCGCTCACCATGGGCGCGGGCGGCATCCAGCTCCAGCTCGAATCCCTCCGCGCCCTGCTGCTCGGCGGCATCGCCTTCGACACGCCGCAGGCCGCACAGGCGGGACCGGAGCCGGCGGCCGACCATGTCTTCCGCCTCTACGACACGCAGCAGGCGGCGGAATTCGCCGCGGCGCGGCGGCGCGTCCCGGTCATCTCCTACTTCAACGAATCCGTCAGCGGGCTCGCGATCGGCGCGCCGGTCGTCTTCGCCGGCATCCGCATCGGCGAGGTGCTGGGCTACGACCTGGAATACGACCCCGAGACCGACCGGCTGCGCGTGCCCGTGCGCTACGAGATCGAGCCCGACCGCATCGTGCTCTCGGACCAGGTGCAGGGGCGCGGTATCCTCGAGAATGCGCGCATCCTGGTCAGCCAGGGACTGCGCGCACGGCTCGCCAGCGCCAACCTGCTGACCGGCGCGCAGCAGATCTCGATCGACGTGATCGCCAACGCGCCGCATGCCGATGTCAGCCTGCGCGACGGCGTCATCGTCATGCCGACCGCCCCCGGGCAGTTCGCCAGCATCATCGATGCCGTGCAGGGCGTGGTCGCGCGGCTGGAAGCGCTGCCCTGGCAGGAGATCGGCACCAACGTGAACGGCGTGCTCTCCGGCATCAACGAGATCGTGCACGGACCCGAGCTCCGCGCCTCGCTCGCCGCGCTGCAGGCGACGCTCGCGGATGCGCAGACGCTGCTCCGCAATGCGGATGAGGGGTTGCAGCCGACGCTGCGCGGCCTGCCTGCCCTGATGACCAACCTGCAGACCGCGGTCGCACAGGCGACGCGGGTGCTGAACTCGGCCAATCGCGGCTATGGCGACAATTCGCAATTCCTGCGGGATCTCGAACGCGCGGTGGACCAGATCACCGGCGCGGCACGATCCATCCGAAGCCTGGCCGACACGCTGAACCGCAATCCGGAATCGCTGATCCGCGGCCGCGCCACCCAGGGGAACCAGTAGCATGCCGCTGTCTCGCCGCGCCGCCCTGGGCGCGCTCGCCGCGCTTGCCGCCTGCCGCTCGCCGGAGCCGAACCTCTACACGATCGGCGCCGTGCCGGGGGATGCGCGCCGCGGCGGGCCGTCCTCCATCAGCCTGCGCGAGGTCTCGCTCGCGCAGTATCTCGACCGGCAATCCATCGTGCGCTCGGCCGTGGACTACCGGCTCGAGGTCTCGAGCAACGACTGGTGGGGCGAGCCGGTGGCGGGGATGGTGACCCGCGTGCTGGCCGAGAATCTGAGCCAGCGCCTGCCGGGGAGCACCGTCGTGCAGACGGGCGGCGCCATCACCGTGCCGTCGCAGGCCGTGGTCGAGGTGAACCTGCAGCGCATGGGCATCACCGCCCCCGGCACGCTGACGCTCGCCGCGCAGGTCGCGGTGAACCTGCGCGACGGGCGGCGCAATGCGGCGCGCAACGTCACCTTCGCCGTGCCGGTGGAGGGGACGACGGCGCAGGCCTTCGTCGCGGCGGCGAGTGCCGCGCTCGGGCGGCTCGCGGATGCGATCGCGGCGATGCTGACGGGGGGCTGACGCTCCCGCTATGCTTCCCCGGCCCAATCGGGGAGCAGTCATGCTGCGTCGGTTGCTCTGCGCCTGCATCCTGTCACTGGGTCCGGTGGCGCCGCTCGCCGCGCAGCCGCTCGACCCCGCGGCGGTCGCCTTCCGCCTGCCGGACCAGATCCCCTGGGGTCCGCTGACGCGCAACGGCAACCGGCAGGCCGTGCTGCTCGGCGACCCGTCGCGGCCCGGGCCCTACATCGTCATGGTGCGGTGGGAGCCCAACAGCATGAGCCGCCCGCATTTCCACCCCAACGACCGCTTCATCACGGTGATGTCAGGCACCTGGTGGGTCGGCAGCGGCACGCGCTTCGACCCCGCCGCGACGGTGCCGATGCCGGCCGGCAGCTTCGTCACGCATTTCGGGCGCGGCATCCACTATGACGGCGCCAGGGACGAGCCCTGCGTGATCCTGATCATGGGCGAGGGCCCCGGCACGAGCACGCCGGCCGAGGCGCCGCGCTGATGTCCTATCGCTGCGCCCAGGGCGTCGTCGCCCAGAGCGTCCGGTAGGTCTCCTGGCGCGCGCGCAGCTGCGCGAACCATTCATCGCCCGGGATGTAGGAGGGTTCGGTGAAGCGCGTCTCCAGGATGCGGACGAACTCGGGGTCGCGCGCGATGTCGGCCGTCGCTTCGCGCAGCCGCGCCAGGATCGCGGGCGGCGTGCCGGCAGGCGCGACCAGGCCGCGTTCGGAGGCCATCTCGATCGGGAAGCCCAGCTCGCGCAGCGTCGGCACGTCGGGGCTGAAGCGGCTGCGCGTGGCGCCGCCCTGCGACAGTACGCGGATGTTCTCGGTGTTCGCGGTGACCGGGCCGAGGTTGAGCCCGATGGAATCCACCTGCCGCCCCAGCAGCGCCGTGCGGAGCTGCGGATCGCCCTGGAAGACCACATGGGTGAAGCGCGTGCCCGTCGCCTGTTGCAGCAGGACGAGCTGCAGGTGGTCGTCCGTGCCGACGCCGGGGGAGGCATAGGTGATCGTCTCCGGCCGCGCGCGGGCGGCGCCGATCAGGTCGGCCAGCGTCCGGTAGGGGCTCGCGGCATGCACGGTGATGGCGGAGGGGTCGGTCACCAGGTTCGCGATGCCCGCGAAGTCGTCGAGCTTGTACTGCGCGGACCGCTCGATGGGAATCGTGAGAAAGCCCGGCATGTTGGTGGTGCCGAGCGTGTGCCCGTCGGGCCGGGCTCGCGCGACCGCGGCGAGCGACACTTCCCCGCCGGCGCCGGGGCGGTTCACCACCACGACATTGCCGCCGAGCCGCTGTTCCAGCAGCCGCGCATAGGCGCGGGCGTCGAGGTCCGTCGCGCCGCCGGCGACGAAGCCGACCACGATCTCGATCGGGCGGTCGGGGTAGCGGTTGCCCTGGGCGAGCGCCGGCGCGACGGCAGGCGCGGCGAGGGTGGCGAGCAGAAGGCTCCGGCGCGTGGTCATTCCTGGGGTCCCCTTGCCGCGGCTTGGGCCTGCGGTCGTTGATCGTCCCAGCCTAGCAGGCAGGCAAGGCGGCGTCAGCCGCAGCCATGGAAGCCGCCGCCCTCGATGGGAGCGAACATCACCACCCCCAGGATGGCGAAGCCCGCGGCGTCGCGGGGTTCGATGACCAGGGCGGAGCCTTCGGGGAAGATGCGAGCGGACACCGCGCCGCCCGAGATCATGATCGCGGGCGTCCGGTGGCCGACCAGCACGCGGTTCACGCCCGATGCGACGGGCCCGGCGAACAACCGCCGGTGTTCCGCCAGCACCCAGTCGAGGCGCGGGCCCGCGTAATCGTCGGCGAGCAGGCTGTCGGTCACCGCGACGCGGTCCGCGCCGAAGGCGAGCTCGGCCGTGTCGCGCGCGCGGAAGACCGGCCCGGCCAGGACAGGGATCTGCACGGGAATGCCTGACGCGGCGATGCGCGCGCCGATCCGCACCGATTGCTCCCGCCCACCGGCAGAAATGTTGCGCTGTCCCGCGCGGTCGCCGATGCGGAAGGAACGGTCGCAGGGCTCGCCGATGGTATCCGCATGGCGGAAGAACAGCACCATGCCCCCGGCGCGGAGCCGGGCGACCAGCGGCGTGGCGGCCGGCGCATCGAAGGCCACGGGCGAGAGCGCCCGGGCCTGGGCAGGCGCGGCGAGGGGAAGGGCCAGCAGGGTCCGGCGGCGCATCATCCGCCCGATCTGGTCCGGCAACCCGGTTGTGCCAAGGATGCTTCATGCCCCAGCCC
>JAYRQX010000702.1:0-5418 GCA_041910415.1 Acetobacteraceae bacterium
GCCCGGCAGCGGCGCGGTCGCGGTCCAGGCGGGCTTCAGGCTGGGGAAGCGCGGCGCCAGGCGCTGCATCGCTTCCTCGGCGAGCCGGCGATAGGTGGTGATCTTGCCGCCGAAGATCGTCAGCAGCGGCGCGCCCTCCGTGTCCAGCTTCAGCACATAGTCGCGCGTGATGGCCGACGGATCGTCCGTGCCGTCGTCATAGAGCGGGCGGACGCCGGAATAGGACCAGACGATGGCGGCAGGCGTGACGGGCCTGCGGAATTGCTTCGTGACCGCCGCGCAGAGATAGGCCGCTTCCTCCGCCGTGCAGTGCGCGGCCTGGGCATCGCCGTCATGCGGCATGTCGGTCGTGCCGATCAGCGAGAATTCGCGCTCATAGGGGATGACGAAGACGACGCGGCGGTCGTCGTTCTGCAGGATATAGGCCTGCTCCCCGTCATGGAGCTTCGGCACGACGATGTGGCTGCCGCGGATCAGCCGCACCCGGCCCGGCGCCGGCGTCTGCGCGGCCTGCTGCGCCTCCAGCACCCAGGGGCCGGCGGCGTTGACCAGGGCGCGCGCGCGGATGGTCTGTTCGCTGCCATCTTCGGCGCGCAGCGTGCAGATCCAGCCCTCGGCATCGCGCATCGCACCGGTGAAGGCGGTGCGCACGCAGATCTCGGCCCCGCGGCCGGCGGCGTCGCGCGCGTTCAGCACGACGAGCCTGGAATCCTCGACCCAGCAATCCGAATAGGCGAAGCCGTTGGTGATGCCGTTCGCGAGCGGCGCCCCATAGGGATGCGTGCGGAAGGCGATCGCCTCATGCGGTGGCAGGGAGACGCGGCGGGCCAGGTGATCGTAGAGAAAAAGCCCGGCGCGGATCATCCAGCGCGGGCGCATCTCCGGCCGGTGCGGCAGCACGAAGTGCAGCGGCCAGACGATGTGGGGCGCGATGCGCAGCATGACCTCGCGCTCGGCCAGCGCCTCCCGCACCAGGCGGAATTCGTAGTGCTCCAGGTAGCGCAGCCCGCCATGGATCAGCTTCGAACTCGCGGAGGAGGTGGCGCCCGCGAGGTCGCCGCGCTCGACGAGACAGACGGAAAGCCCCCGGCCCGCCGCATCGCGCGCGATGCCGGCGCCGTTGATGCCGCCGCCGACGATCAGCAGATCGACGGCATCGCGCGCCATGTCAGATCAGCCGCGCGCGGATGCGCGTGACGACGATCTCGGCCACGATCACGACCGCGAGGATCGAGAGCAGCACGGTCGCGACCCGGTCCCACTGGAAGAAGTTGATCGCATCGTCCAGCACCACGCCGATGCCGCCGGCGCCGACCAGGCCAAGCACGGAACTCTCCCGCACGTTGATGTCCCAGCGGAACAGGCAGACGCCCCAGAAGGCCGGCTGCACCTGCGGCCAGACGCCCTTCAGCATCCGGTGCCCCCAGGGCGCGCCGGCGGCGGTCAGGGCTTCGAGCGGGCCCTTCTGCGTCTCCTCCAGCGCCTCCGCCAGCAGCTTGCCGAAGAAGCCCACCGAGCGGATCGCGATGGCGATGACGCCCGCGACGGCGCCAGGGCCGAACATGGCGACGAAGATCATCGCCCAGATCAGCGAGGGCACCGATCGCGAGGCGACGAGGATCAGCTGCGCGAAGGCGTTCAGCGGCCAGTACGGACAGATGTTGCGCGCGGCGAGCAGCGCGACCGGCACGGCGAAGAAGACGCAGAGGATGGTGCCGAGCGTCGCGATGTGCAGCGTCTCCACCAGCGCGGCGTGGACCGCTTCCCCGTAATAGGCGGGGTCGGGCGGCCACATGCGGGCGACCAGGTCCCACATCTGCTCGGGCGCATCGGAGAGGAATTCCGGGATGATCTCGATCGTCCGCACCGCCCAGACGATGGCGGCGACGACGACCAGCCAGATCAGCCAGCGCGCGATGCGCTGCGCCGGCGTGAAGCGATGCCATTCGCGAAGCAGGGCCGTCACTGCAACGCCCGCCGGACATAGCCGGACACGAATTCGGCGACCAGGATCAGCGCGATGATGCAGAGCAGGATGGCGCAGACGAAATCATAGTCGAAGCGCCGGAAGGCCGCGAAGAGCGTGCCGCCGATGCCACCCGCGCCGACGATGCCGACCAGCGCCGAGTTCCGGAGATTGGCGTCCAGCTGATACAGGCAGAAGCCGAGGAAGCGCGACGCCACCTGCGGCAGCACGCCATAGGCCAGCACGGCGAAGGTCCCCGCCCCCGTCGCGCGGATCGCCTCGACCTGCTTCATGGAGATCTCTTCCACGGCCTCGGCGAAGAGCTTGCTGACGAAGCCCACCGTCGCGACCGTCAGCGCCAGCGTTCCCGCCAGCGCGCCGAAGCCGACCGCTTTGACAAAAAGAATCGCGACGATGACGTAGTGCAGCGACCGGCAGACCGCGATGAAGCCGCGCACCGGCGCCGTGACCCAGAGCGGCGCCAGGTTGCGCGCGGCCAGCAGCCCCACGGGCAGCGAGAGCGCGATGCCGACGGCGGAGGCCAGCACCGCGATCTGGATGCTCTCCAGCATGCCTTCGACCAGCAGCTCCCAGCGCGCGAAATTCGGCGGGAACATGCGGCCGATGAAATGGCCCGCCTCCCCGAAGCCGATCCAGAGCCGCCCCCAGGTGAAATCGAGCGTCGAGGCCGCGTAGAGCGTGTAGGCGACAAGCGCGACCAGCCCCGCCCGCATGCCCCAATTCGGCGCGAAGGCCTGGCGGCCGGCGGTGGTGCCGCTCATCCCAGCCAGTCCTCGCCGCCATAGATCTGGCGGAGATGCGCGGGTTCCAGCGCCTCGGGCGGGCCGTCGAAGACGATGGCGCCGCCGGACATGCCGACGATGCGCCGCGCATAGCGTTTTGCCAGTTCCACGTTGTGGATGTTGAGGATGACGGGCACCCGTGCCTCGCCGGTCAGATTCGTCAGCAGCTCCAGCACCTCGACGGCCGTCTTGGGGTCGAGCGAGGAGGTCGGCTCGTCCGCCAGCAGCAAATCGGGCTGCTGCATCAGCGCGCGGGCGATGCCAACGCGCTGGCGCTGGCCGCCCGAGAGCGCATCCGCGCGCCGCGTCGCATGGTCGGGCAGCCCCACGGCGTCGAGCAGATCGAAGGCGCGCGCGATGTCGGCCGGCGGATAGCGCCGCAGCCAGGCGCGCCAGAGCGGCACATAGCCGAGGCGGCCCGAGAGCACGTTCTCCATGACCGAGAGCCGCTCGACCAGGTTGTATTCCTGGAAGACCATGCCGATCCGCCGCCGCGCCCGGCGCAGCGCGGCCCCGCGCAGCGGCACCAGGTTTTCTCCACGAAGGGAAACCTCGCCGCGCGTGGGCTCAACCAGGCGGTTGATGCAGCGGATCAGCGTGGACTTGCCGGTGCCGGACGGACCGATCACCGCCGTGATGCCCTCGGCATCGACCGCGAGGTCGATGCCATTCAGGACCGGCTTGCCGGGGACGTATTCCTTGACCAGTCCCCTTATGGCGAGCGCCGCCGTCACTGCGTCCGCGCCGGCGCCTGCTGTTGCTGCTGCTGGCGCTGCTGGTTGCGCCGTTCTTCCGCCGCGCGCTCGGCCGCGGCCTCGCGGTCGAAGGCGGCGCGGTTGTAGGGCGCGTTCACCGCATCCGCCACAGCGCGCACCGGCGCCCAGTCGCGCAGATAGGTCGCGGGCCAGAAGCGGTCATTGCCGCCGAGGTCGCGGCTCATCGCCTCCGGGAAGCGGAAGTCGAAGAAGCACTGGCGGATGCGGGCCGCGAGTTCGGGCCGCAGATCATGGGCCAGCGCGAAGGAGGAGGTCGGGAAGGGATCGGACTGCCAGATCACGCGCGTCGCGCCCTGGCGCACCTGGCCGCGGCCGATCATGCGGTTGTAGACGTCGGATGCCACCGGCGCCGCGTCGTAGTCGCCGGAGACGACGCCCATGACGCTGCGGTCATGCCCGCCGGAATAGATCACGCGGTAGTCGGTATCGGGCGTCAGGCCGAGCGCGGGGAAGAAGGCGCGCGGGGCGAGGTTGCCGGAATTCGACGTCGCCGAGGTATGCGCGACGCGGCGGCCCCGGAGGTCCGACATCTGCTGGAAGGGGCTGTCGGCGCGCACCACGGTGACGACGCGGTAGCTTTCGTAGTGCTCGGAATTGCCCTTCACGGCGAAGGGGACGGCGCCGGCGAGGTTCACGGCGAAGGCCGTGGGTCCGGTCGAGAAGCCCGCGATGTGCAGGCGGCCGGAGCGCATGGCCTCCACCTGCGCGGCGTTGGAGGTCACCTGGTAATAGACGACGCGGCGGCCGACGCAGCGGGTCAGGTGGTCCAGGAAGGGCCGGAACTGGTTGGCGTAGAGCGCCGGATCCTCGACGGGGGTGTAGGCGAAGACCAGGGTCTGCGGATCGCGCAGCCGCGCGGGATCGGTCGGCACATCGGCGACGAGGTCGCGGTCCTCGTCGCAATAGGCCTCGTCGAGGCCGCCGCGGTTGGTGCAGGCCTGGGCCTGCGCGCTCGCGGGCGGCGTGGCGGCGAAGAGACCGAGCAGCGCGGCGGTCCCGAGCAGATGGCGGATCATGGCGTTGGACTCCCTGTTCTTGCGCGCGCTTCAAGCAGAGCGGCGGCGAATTCGCAAAACCCCTCCCCTTCCGGCGCATCCGTGATGAAGGCCGGGGGGCTCGGCATGGCGGGCAGGAAGGGCAGCACATTGGCCACGCCCACGGAAAGGGGGATCGCCTGGAAAAGCGGCGAATCGTTCGGGCTGTCGCCGAGATAGGCGACCTGGTCGAGCACGGATTCCAGGGGCTGCCACAGCGCGGCGAACAGCGCGGCCAGTCCCGCGCGCTTGTCCCACGCGCCCATCCAGGCATTGACGTGGATGGAGCTGACCTTGGCGGCGGCGCCGCCGGCGCGGAAGATCCCTGCCACTCTCTCCGCGTCCTCGATGGGCAGCGGGGGGACATCCTCGGAAAAATCCACGGCCACGTCGAAGAGGCGGAAGGGCTGGTCGGCGGCGATCGCCGTGCCGGGGACGGCCTGCATCGCCTGCCGCGCGAGGTCGTGCAGGCGCGCGGCCTTGGCGGTGCGGGTCGCGTCGTCCTCGGCGTACCAGCGGCGCATGCGCCGCGCCGCGGCGTCGTAGGCGTACCAGAGCGCGCCGTTCTCGCCGACCACGGCCGCGACCGGCCATTGCCGCGCGATCAGGTCGCACCAGCCGGCGGGGCGGCCGGTCACCGGCACCACCCGGATGCCGGCCGCCGCCAGCCGCGCGAGGGCGGCGTAGGCCCCGGCGGTCAGCACGCCCCTGGTCGTCAGCGTGTCGTCGATGTCGGTCAGGACCCAACGGAGCGCGGCGAGGCGGGAGGCAGGGAGGGAGGAGAGAGGGGCGGGCATGGGGGTCGGTGCGGTGGGGATAGCCCCCACCCCGGCCCTCCC
>JAYRQX010000703.1:0-3663 GCA_041910415.1 Acetobacteraceae bacterium
CCCGGGCCTCAAGGCCGTGGACCTGTTCCGCGCTGCAGGAGAGGGCCGCATCGGCGCGCTCTGGGTGATGGCGACCAACCCCGTCGTCTCCATGCCGGATGCCGGCGCCGTGCGCGCCGCGCTGTCCCGCATCCCGATGCTCGCCGTCTCCGACTGCGTCGCGGGCGGCGACACCACGCGGCTGGCGCGCATCCGCCTCCCCGCCCTCGGCTGGGGCGAAAAGGACGGCACCGTCACCAACAGCGCGCGCGTCATCAGCCGCCAGCGCGCCTTCCTGCCCTGGCCCGGCGAGGCCAGGCCCGACTGGTGGATCGTCGCGCAGCTCGCCGGACGCCTCGGCTGGGGCGACCGGTTCGCGTGGCGCGGCCCTGCCGACATCTTCCGCGAGCACGCCGCCATCACCGGCCTCGCACGACGCCCGGATCGCGTCTTCGACATCTCGGGCCTCGCCGCCATCACGGATGCGGAATACGCATCCATGGCGCCAACACGCTGGCCCGTCGCGCGCCAGGGCGCACCGGGCGGGCGCATTGCGCCGCCGCGCATGCGGTTCGTCCCGACGCCCTTCCGCATGCCGCGCAACGCCCCCGGCAAGGACGCACCGCTCATGCTGCTGACCGGCCGGCTCCGCGACCAGTGGCACACCATGACGCGCACGGGTGCTGTCCCGCGGCTGATGGCCCATCAGCCCGAACCCATCCTCTCGCTGCATCCCGATGACGCGGCCGGCATCCCCGACGGCGCCCTCGCACGCATCGAAAGCCGCTGGGGCGACGCCGTGCTGCGCCTGCGCCATGACACGGCCATGGCGCGCGGCACGGCATTCGCGCCGATGCACTGGACAGCCGCGCTCGCGCCGGCGGCCCGCATCAACGCCACGGTGAACGCCGCGGCGGATCCGGTGAGCGGCCAGCCCGAGCTGAAACACACGCCCGCACGCGTCCTGCCCTTTCCGGCGCGCTGGCACGCCTTCGTCCTGACACGCGGGCTTCGCGACCTGCCCGGCGCCGCCTGGTCGGCCCGGATAGCCTGCGAAGGCGGCGTCTGGCGCCATGAACTCGCGGGAACCGAGGCCCCACCCGAAGCCTTCGCGGGGCTGCTGGCCGCGCTGCGGGAGCCCGAGGCCAGCAGCGTGGTCCTGGAAGACGCGGCCGCCGCCGTGCACCGCGCAGCCATCGTCCGGGACGGGCGCCTGCTCGCCGCTGTCTTCCTCGGCCCGGACCACGCGCTGCCGCCGCGCGACTGGCTGGTCGGCCTGCTGTCGCAGCCGCGGCTTGGCATGCCGGAGCGGCGCGCCCTGCTCGCAGGCCGGCCGAGTGATGGCCCGCCGCCCTCCCCCACCGTGTGCGTCTGCCGTGGCGTTCAGCAAGCCGCGATCGCGCGGGCCATTGCCGTGGGCGCACGCAGCCTCGCCGCGATCGGCGCGGCAACCGGCGCCGGCACCGGCTGCGGCTCCTGCCGGCCGGAACTGACCGCCCTGCTTGCCGCGGCGCGGGAGGTCGCCTGATGCGTCACTTCCCGGCCTTCCTCGACCTGGCTGGCCGCCGCGTGCTGGTGCTGGGAGAAGGCGGGGTGGCGGCACGCAGGGGAATGCTTCTCGCGCGCGCCGGTGCGCGCGTGGAATACGCCGCGCGAATGGATGCGGCGCTGCTCGAGGGTTGCGTCCTCGCCATCGGCGCGGACGCCGACGAGGCGGAATTGCGCGCTCTATCCGCCGCGTGCCGGGCGCGCGGCATTCCGGTCAATATCGTGGATCGGCCGGCGCTGTGCAGCTTCATCATGCCGGCCATCGTCGAACGCGACGACATCACGATCGCGATCTCCACGGGAGGCGCGGCGCCGGTCCTCGCGCGCATCATCCGCCAGCGCATCGAGGCGGTGCTGCCGTCGCTGATCGGCCGGGTCGCGGCGCTCGCCGGGCACTTCAAGGCGGCGATCCGCGCGCGGCTTCCGGACCTGGCGGCGCGGCGCCGCTTCCTGGCCGCGGCGCTGAGCGGGACCCCGGCGGAACTCGCCCTCGCGGGTCGCGAGGCCGAGGCGCGGATCGCCTTCGCGCAGGCGCTGCAGCAGGCAGAGGCCAAGCCAGGCGGCATCGTCCATCTGGTGGGCGCCGGCCCGGGCGCGGCGGACCTGCTCACCCTGCGCGCGCTGCGCCTGCTGGGCGAGGCCGACGTGATCCTGCACGACCGTCTGGTCGCCGACGAGGTGCTCGATATGGCCCGCCGCGACGCCGAGCGCATCCATGTCGGCAAGGCGCGTGCGAACCATTGCCTGCCGCAGGAGGAGATCAACGCCCTGCTCATCCGCCTCGCCCGCGAAGGAAAGCGCGTGGTGCGGTTGAAGGGCGGCGATCCCTTCGTCTTCGGCCGCGGCGGCGAAGAGATGCAGGCGCTCGCGGATGCCGGCGTGGCGTGCGAGGTCGTGCCCGGCGTGACGGCGGCGCTGGCCTGCGCCGCAGGGGCCGGGATTCCGCTGACGCATCGCGACTGCGCGCGCAGCGTCACCTTCGTCACCGGGCATCTCAAAGACGGAACGCTTGATCTGGACTTCCCCGCGCTGGCGCGACACGGGCAGACGCTCGCGATCTACATGGGGCTGTCCACCTTGCCGCAGCTCTGCGCTGGACTTCTGGAGGCGGGGCTGGATCCGACCACGCCGTCCGCCCTCATCGAGGGCGGTGGCACGCCACGGCAACGCAGCCTCATCAGCACGCTGGGCGAGATCGGCACGAAGGCCGCGGAATGGTGGCAGGGAGGGCCCGTGCTGGCGATGGTGGGCGATTGCGTCAGCCATTCGCGGGTTGCTTCGACATTCGTCGAAGGTCACCTCCGTCAACGCGGTGGAAATCGGGGCAGTGTCTCGGTTTGAAATCCGGCGATCTTGCGGCCTTCGGGAATGGCCGATCAGGAGCGCTCCGGCCTTTCGTGACCTTGATGCGTTGGGGCGGAAGTCGGCCCCAATTTGCCGCTCGATGTAGAACGCCATAAAGCAACGGGATTCGATGGAGATCGTATGGCTGCGGTCATCGCCCTGTTGCGCGCTGTGAATGTCGGCGGGACTGGCAAGCTGCCGATGAGCGAACTTAAGGCCATGTGCGTCGCCGAAGGGTATTCAAAGGTTCAGACGTACATTGCCAGCGGCAATGTTGTTTTTGAAACAACAGCGTCACCGGCACGGATCAAGGCAGCGCTCGAAGCGCGTTTGAAAGCGTACGCTGGCAAGCCCATTGGGGTTTTGGTGCGTACGGCCGACGAGATGATTTCGGTTCTGGAATCCAATCCATTTCCGAAATCTGCTCCAAATCGCACCATCGCGATTTTTCTGGACCAGCCGCCCGCAGCTGATGCTCTCGATGACTTGAGGCACGTGAAGGACGAGGAGTTGAGGTTGGGCGCGCGAGAGATCTACGTGCATTACGGCGACGGGATGAGGGACTCAAAGCTGGTGATTCCGGCCGCAAAACTCGGAACGGCCCGAAACATGAATACGGTGGCGAAGTTGGCCGAGATGGCCGCTCATCTTTAGAGCCTGTTATGTACTTTTGGGCAGCCGAGGCTTAATGGAGGCGGATGCCTGATGCCCGCAAGCCGTATCCGTCTGATGTGACCGACGACGAATGGTCGTTGGTGATGCCGTATCTGACCCTGATGCGGGAGGACGCGG
>JAYRQX010000704.1:0-2786 GCA_041910415.1 Acetobacteraceae bacterium
AGCGTCGCGCCCACCCAGGCCGGAGAGAGGCTCCTGGCCACGCTCGGCCCGGCGCTTGAGAGCATTGCCACCGAACTCGCCGCCCTGGGCGATCTGCGCGACAAGCCCAGCGGCACGATCCGCATCACCACCTCGGAACATGCCGCCATCACCGTGATCTGGCCGGTGCTGGAGCGGTTCCTGCCGAACTACCCCGACATCCAAGTCGAGCTTGCGACCGATTCCGCCTTCTCCGACATCGTGGCCGAGCGCTTCGACGCCGGCGTCCGACTGGGCGAGGCGCTGGCGCGGGACATGATCGCCGTGCGGATCGGGCCGGATCTCTCCATGGTGGTGGTCGGCTCGCCCGACTATCTCCGCCGGCATCCCGCACCGCGCACGCCGCACGACCTGGCCCGTCATCGCTGCATCAACCAGCGCATGCTGAGCTCGGGCGGGCTCTATGCCTGGGAACTGGCACGGGAAGAGCGCGAATTGCGCGTCCGCGTCGAGGGCCAGCTCACCTTCAACAGCACCGGCCTGGCCATCACCGCGGCGCTGGCCGGCTTCGGCCTGGCCTTCGTCATGAAGGACCTGGTCGCGGCGCATCTGCGAACCGGGCGGCTGGTGCAGGTGCTGCCGGAATGGTCGCAGCCCTTTGCCGGCTATCATCTCTACTACCCCAGCCGCAGGCAGCCCTCGGCCGCCTTCTCCCTGCTGGTGGATGCGCTGCGCTATCGCGGATGAGGGCGCGCGGGCGCCGCATTCATGAATGGCGGATATAGCTTCGCGTCCATTTCAACGACTAATCCTCGCCCGCTCCGCTTCATATCTTCCCGGCGCACCATCGGACCGGCCGCCCCGGACATGGTGCCGTTCCGACGCTAAGGACGGCAGCCGTCGGAACCGCTTCGGGATGAGCAGGTCCGATCGCAGCAAACGCCCCGGCACGCGGAGAACACGGATGAACAAGGACGTGGTGGTCATCATCGGCGCCGGCGGCATTGGCCAGGCGATCGCCCGCCGGCAGGGGATCGGCAGGACGCTGCTCCTGGCCGATTTCAACCCGAAGACCCTGGAAACGGCCGCCGAGGGCCTGCGCAGCGCCGGCTACGCGGCCGAGACCTTGCCGGTGGACGTGACCTCCCGCGCTTCCGTGCGCGCCCTGGCCCAGGCTGCCGCCGCGCGCGGGCCCGTGATGCAGGCGGTCAATACGGCGGGGCTGTCGCCGAACATGGCCCCGGTGAACAGGGTGCTGGAGGTCGATCTCTACGGCGCGGCGCTGGTATTCGAGGAGTTCGAGGCGGTGATCGCACCTGGCGGCGCGGGGCTGATCATCTCCAGCATGGCGGGCCACATGATGCCGGCGCTGCCGCCCGGGCAGGACAAGGCGTTGGCGGAAACACCGGCGGACGAGCTGCTCGACCTGCCCTTCCTCAAGGGCGATGCGGTGCCCAACACGCTGGTCGCCTACATGATCGCCAAGCGCGCCAATCATCTGCGCGTCCAGGCCTCGGCGATGAGCTGGGGGGCGAAGGGTGCCCGGGTCAATGCGATCAGCCCCGGCATCGTCGTCACGCCGCTGGCGCAGCATGAGCTGAACTCGGAGATCGGCGGCATCTACCGCGCGATGGTAGAGGCCTCGCCGGCCAGGCGCATGGCGCCGCCCGACGAGATCGCCATCGCCGCCGGCTTCCTGCTCGGCCCCGATGCCGGGTTCATCACCGGCAGCGACCTGCTGATCGACGGCGGCGTCATCGCCGCCATGCGCGCCGGCAAGCTCCGGACACCGGGCTGAGCGCTGCTCCGGCCTGGAAGCACACAAACGGGAACAACGATCATGAAAACGCGCAGACTAGGCTCCCTCGAGGTTTCCGAGATCGGCTACGGCACGATGAGCTTCGCCTCCGTCTATGGCGCCGCGCCGGAGGAGGCCGAGGCGATCCGCGTCATCCGCGGTGCCCATGACCTCGGCGTCACGCATTTCGACACGGCCGAGGCCTATGGCCCCTGGACCAACGAGGTGCTGCTGGGCAAAGCGCTCGCCCCGGTGCGCGACCGGGTGACCATCGCGACCAAATTCGGCTGGAACATCGACCAGGCGACCGGCGCGCGCGGTCCCGGCCTCAACAGCCGGCCCGAGCAGATCCGGCGCGTGGCGGAGGCCAGCCTCAAGCGCCTCGGCACCGACAGGATCGACCTGCTCTACCAGCACCGCGTCGATCCGGCAGTGCCGATCGAGGATGTCGCGGGCACCGTCAAGACGCTGATCGCCGAGGGCAAGGTGCGGCATTTCGGCCTGTCCGAGGCCGCCGCGCAGACCATCCGCCGCGCCCATGCGGTGCAGAAGGTCGCCGCCATCCAGAGCGAATACTCGCTGTGGACGCGCGACCCCGAGTCGGAGATCCTGCCGCTCTGCGAGGAACTCGGCATCGGCTTCGTGCCGTGGAGCCCACTCGGCGCCGGCTATCTGACCGGCCGGATCGATGCGACCACGCCGATCGCCGCGAGTGATTTCCGCGCCAACTCGCCGCGCTTCACGGCCGAGGCGCGCGAGGCGAACAAGGGGCTCGTGACGCTGCTCGAACGCATCGCCGCCGCGAAGCAGGCGACGCCGGCGCAGATCGCGCTCGCCTGGCTGCTTACCCGCAAGCCCTTCATCGTGCCGATCCCCGGCACGCGGCGTCTGGAGCGGGTGCAGGAGAATCTCGGCGCTGCGGCCGTGGTGCTGACCGCCGCCGACCTGGCCGAGATCGAGGCGGTGGCCGCGACGGTCGCCGTGCAGGGCGAACGGCTTCCCGCCGCGG
>JAYRQX010000705.1:0-7008 GCA_041910415.1 Acetobacteraceae bacterium
AGAAAGGGACAGCGCGGCCGCGGGGGCGACCGTGAAATGGCGCGGGAACATGGTCCCCGGGGGCTGGCGGGTCAAGGTTCGCGGCGCAGGAAGGCCTTCGCGCGCCCGCCGTCAGCGCCGGTTGCCCAGGCGGATGGCGACGCTCCGGCCATGGGCGGTCAGGCTCTCGGCCTCGGCCAGTGCGACGGCGGCGGGGCCGATCGCGTCGAGTGCGGCCTGGTCGGCCTCGACCCAGGTGGTGCGCTTCAGGAAGTCGAAGACCGAGAGCCCCGAGGCGAAGCGTGCCGTGCGGCCGGTGGGCAGCACGTGGTTCGGCCCGGCGACGTAATCGCCGATCGCCTCCGGGCAGTGGCGGCCGAGGAAGGCCGCGCCGGCATGGCGGATGCGGGCGAACAGCGCGCGCGGATCGGCGACCATGATCTGCAGATGCTCGGGCGCCAGGCGGTTGGTCAGCGCCGCGGCCTCGTCCCAGCTCCTGACCAGGATGATCGCCCCGTGGCGGTGCCAGGATTCGCCGGCGATGGCGGCGCGGGGCAGGACCTTCAGCTCCGCTTCGACGGCGGTGGCCAGCGTGTCGGCGAAACCGGCGCTGTCGGTGATCAGGATCGCCTGCGCGCTTTCGTCATGCTCCGCCTGCGCGAGCAGGTCGAGGGCCACATGGCGCGGGTCGTTCCGGTCGTCGGCCAGGATGACGACCTCGGACGGCCCGGCGATGGAATCGATGCCGACGCGGCCAAAAACCTGGCGCTTCGCTTCGGCGACATAGGCGTTGCCGGGGCCGACGATGCGATCGACCGGTGCGATTGATGCCGTGCCCCAGGCCATCGCGGCGACGGCCTGCGCCCCGCCCACGCGGAAGATGTCTGTGACGCCCGCGCGCCGGGCTGCGGCCAGCACCAGCGGGTTCAGCGTCGCATCCGGCGTGGGGACGCACATCACGATCCGGCCCACGCCCGCGACGCGTGCCGGCAGCGCGTTCATCAGCACGGAGGAGGGGTAGGACGCCTTGCCGCCCGGCACGTAGAGACCCACGGCATCCAGCGCGTTCCACCGCATGCCGGTGACGATCCCGGTCTCGTCGCGTCGTTCCAGGTCCTGCGGCAGCTGGGCGCGATGAAACACCTCGATCCGCTCGGCGGCGAGGTCGAGCGCGGCCATCAGCCCGGCCGGGATGCCCGCCGTCGCGGCCTCGATCTCGTCCGCCGTGACGCGCAGCGCCGCGGCGTCGCGCGGTGTCCAGCGATCGAATCGCGCCGTGGCGTCCAGCAGCGCCGCGTCGCCGCGCTTGCGCACATCGGCGACGATGGCGGCGACTGCATCATCCACGCTGGCGGTCGTCTCGCGCGCGGTGTCGAGCAGCGCCTCGAAGGCCGTGCCGAAGCCGGCCTCCCTTGTATCCAGCCGCATCATCGCGCCGAGACTTCAGCCAGCGCCGCGCGGAAGCGATGGATCCAGGCGGCGATCGCCTCCGGCCGCGTCTTCAGCGCCGTGCGGTTGACGATGAGGCGGGAGGTGACCGTCGCGATCACCTCGGTCTCGCGCAGCCCGTTCGCCTTCAGCGTCGAGCCGGTCTGCACGAGATCGACGATCAGCTTCGCCAGGCCCATGGACGGCGCGAGCTCCATCGCGCCGTTCAGGTGCACGATCTCCGCCTGCACGCCGCGCGCGGAGAAATGCCGCTGCGCGATGTTGGGGTACTTGGTCGCGACGGAGACCCTGGACCAGCGGGACGGGTCGTCTGCCACCGCGTTCACGGGCTCCGCGATGCTCACGCGGCAACGACCGATGCCGAGGTCGAGCGGCGCGTAGATCTCGGGATAGTCGAACTCCATCAGCACGTCGGCGCCGCAGACGCCGATCTGGGCCGCGCCATGCGCCACGAAGGTCGCGACATCGAAGGAGCGGACGCGGATGACGTCGAGCGAGGGCTCGTTCGTCGGGAAGCGCAGGCGGCGGCTGCTCTCGTCCTTGTAGTCGGCGGCCGGATGGATGCCGGCGCGTTCCAGCACGGGGGCGAGCTCGTCCAGGATGCGGCCCTTGGGCAGCGCCATCACCAGCGTCGTCTGGTCTTCCGGCGTGGCCGGGTCGAGGGGGGTGAGAAGGGGGGTATCCATGGTCCGGTTTCGCACGGCCTCATGGCCGCGTGATGGCAACTCCGTGTCAGCGGGCCAAACGTTCGATGTCGGCGCCGACCGCGGCGAGCTTCGCCTCGACGCGCTCATAGCCGCGGTCGAGGTGATAGACGCGGTTGACGATGGTCTCGCCTTCCGCCGCGAGGCCCGCAAGGATCAGCGAGACGGAAGCGCGCAGGTCCGTCGCCATGACCGGCGCGCCGGAGAGATGCGGCACCCCCCGCACGATGGCGCTGGTGCCGTGGTAGTTGATCCGCGCGCCCATGCGCATGAGCTCCGGCACATGCATGAAGCGATTCTCGAAGATCTGCTCCGTGATCATCGAGGCTCCTTCGGCGACGCACATGAGCGCCATGAATTGCGCCTGCATGTCCGTCGCGAAGCCCGGGAAGGGCTCGGTGATGACATCGGTGCCGGTCAGCCCGTTGCGGCGGGAGACGCGCAGCCCCTGCGGCCGTTCCGCAACCTCCACCCCCGCATCGCGCAGGATGCGCGCGACGGAGCCGAGATGCTCCATCCGTGCGCCTTCCAGCATCAGCGCGCCGCCGGTGATCGCGGCGGCGCAGGCATAGGTGCCGGCCTCGATGCGGTCGGGGATGATCGGATGCGTCGCGGCGGTGAGCGTCTTCACGCCCTCGATGCGGAGCTTGTCGCTGCCGATGCCCTCGATGCGCGCGCCCATGCGCATCAGGCAGCAGGCGAGATCGCCGATCTCGGGCTCCCGCGCCGCGTTCACCAGCTCCGTCTCGCCGTCGGCCAGCGCCGCGGCCATCATCAGGTTCTCGGTCGCGCCCACGGAGACCTGCGGGAAGATGATGCGCGCGCCCTTCAGCCCGCCCGGCGCGCGAGCCTCGATATAGCCCGCCTCGAGCTCGATCTCGGCGCCCATCTGCTCCAGCCCCTTGAGGTGGAGATCAACGGGCCGCGTGCCGATGGCGCAGCCGCCGGGCAGTGAGACGCGCGCCTTGCCGTAGCGCGCGAGCAATGGCCCGAGCACGAGCACCGAGGCGCGCATCTTGCGCACGATGTCATAGGGCGCTTCGAGGTTGTTCGCGGCGCCGGACAGCACGATCACCCGATCGGATTTGTGGTGATCGACCGCGAGCCCATGCTGCTGGAGCAGCGCGCCCATGGTCGCGATGTCGGCGAGATCCGGCGCATTGGTCAGCGTCAGCGGCCCGTCGGTCAGCAGGGCCGCGGCCATCAGCGGCAGCGCCGCGTTCTTGGCGCCGCTGATCGGGATGCTGCCTTCCAGCGCGCGCCCACCCCTGATGCGAATGCGATCCATCAGATCCGCCCCCTACAGCCGCGGCAGCGAAACGCCGCGCTGGCCCATGTATTTCCCCTGCCTGTCCGCATAGGACACCTCGGGGGGGGTGGCGCCCTGCAGGAACAGGAACTGGCAGATCCCCTCGTTAGCATAGATCCGGGCGGGCAGGGGGGTTGTGTTGGAGATTTCGATCGTCACCTGGCCTTCCCATTCCGGCTCCAGCGGCGTCACGTTCACGATCAGGCCGCAGCGCGCATAGGTGGACTTGCCCAGGCAGATCACCAGGATGTCGCGGGGGATGCGGAAGTATTCGATGGTGTGGGCGAGGACGAAGGAGTTGGGCGGGATGATGCAGGTCTCGCCCTTCCGCGTGACGAAGCCGGTGTCCGAGAATTGCTTGGGGTCCACGATCGCGTTGTCCACGTTCGTGAAGACCTTGAACTCGTCGGCGACGCGGGCGTCGTAGCCGTAGGAGGAAAGGCCGAAGGAGATCGTGCCCTGGCGCTTCTGCGTCTCCACGAAGGGTTCGATCATCCCCTTGTCGGTCGCCATCCGGCGGATCCAGCTGTCGGGCATGATCGGCATCGTGGGGCTGATCCGGGGGCGAGGCGGCTGCGGGAGGGACGGGCCGGGACGGTCCCGAAGGGGGGCCGGCGGCGCGGTCCAGGCGGGCCGGGGGCTTACCCCAGGGGGGGCGGGGCGGCAACCGCGGTTCGGGCAGGGCCGGGATGCGGTGGTTGCTGTGCGCCATTTGCCCGGGGTGGGGGCGGTGCTGACCGTCACCCAGGATCAGGCTTTTCTTTCCCCACCTCTTCCCGCGCCCTGGCCTGCGCCTTCCGGCGCCGCAGGTTTTCCCTGAGTGCCGCCGCCCGGCGGGCTTCGCGGTCGTCCCGGGGCTTCTCCGGCCTGGCCTGCGGTTTTTTCTCGATCTCGGACAAATGCCCGCCCCTCAATCCACGATGAAGAGCGTCGCCCCCGTCCGGGTGGACGACCGATGGGCCGCGTCGCCGAAATCCGAGACCTGGTAGCTGTTGCCGGGCTTCAGGGTGAAGCGGCGGCCATCCTTCAGCTCGGTCTCCAGTTCGCCCTCCACGACGTACAGAATATGCCCCCGGTCGCACCAATGGTCGGCCAGGTAGCCCGGCGAGTAGCGCACCTGCCGGATGCGGATGTCGCCGACATCAAGGGTGCGCCAGGTGGCCTCCCCGGTCTCGCCGGGGTGCCGGGTGGGTTCCACCTGGCTCCAGTCGGTCACGGTGAAGGGCAGATCGGGGATTTTCATCGGGCGGGTTCCCTGGGTGGCGGCCCTCGCCGCCAGGCGGAATGCGGGTGTAGCCTGGACGGGCGCGGGATGCGACCGGGGAGCGAACCCCGGCGCGGGACGCCGCTGGAGGACACACCATGCCGGACCTTCGCGCGGGACGCCGCGTCCTGCTGCTCGGCGCTGCCGCCCTGGCCGCGCCCGCCACGGCCCGCGCCCAGGCCGCCTGGCCGGGCGAGCGCCCGATCGGCTTCATCGTGCCCTTTCCGCCCGGCGGCGGCACGGATGTCATGGCCCGCGCCATGGTGCCCTATCTGGAACGGCATCTGCCCGGTGCCCGCTTCGTGGTGCTGAACCGGCCGGGCGCCGGGGCCGAGATCGGCTACACGGCGGTCGCGACCGCGGCGCCCGATGGCTACACGATGGGCGTCGCGATCACGCCGAGCCTGCAGACCATCACGATCGAGCGCCAGCCCCGCTACCGATTGGAGGATTTTTTCTACATCGGCGGCGTGGTCGATGACCCCGGGGCCTTCTTCGTGGCGCCCGACAGCGAGATCCGGACGCTCCGCGACCTTGCCGCCTTCGCCCGCGCCAACCCGGACCGGGTCGCGGTGGGAACGGCGGGGATCGGTTCGGACGACCATCTGCTGATGATGGCCTTCCAGCGCGCGGCGGATGCGCGGATGACCCATGTGCCCTTCCAGGGCCAGGCGCCCACCATCACCGCGCTGCTCGGGCGGCACATCACGGTGGCCGCCATGAACATCGGGGAGAGCATGGAACTGCTCCGCCAGGGCCAGGTCCGCGGCCTCGCCATGGCCGGCGAGCGTCGCTGGTCCGTCGCCCCCGATCTGCCGACCTTCCGCGAGGCCGGCTTCGACATCACGGGCGGCGTCGTCCGCGGCCTGATCATGCCGGCGGCGACGCCGGAGCCGATCCGGACGCGGCTGGCCGCAACCCTGGACGCCGTGATGCGGGATGAAGCCTGGCAGGCCGAGGCCGACCGCCTGTTCCAGCCGCTGCGCCGCATGGGCGCGGAAGAATACCGCCGCTCGGTCTTTGCCGCAGCGGAGGAATTGCGCGCGCTGTGGCGCCAGACACCCTGGAGAGACCAGTGACCCGTCGCCTGATCGACCTGTCCACCCCCGTCCGCACCGGCCATTTCCGCTGGCCGGTGGAGCGGCGCTTCGCGAAGACCCACGACACCGGCGGCGGCCAGGCCACCTGGGCCGGCTGGAACGTGCACGCCTTCACGCATATGGACAGCCCGCGCCATGTGGACCCGGACGGCTTCACGACGGATGCCATCACGCCCGACATGACGGTGGGCGACTGTGCGGTGCTGGATCTCTCGGACGTGCCGGCCAACAGCCCGATCGAGGGGGCGCGCATCGCGGCGGCGGCGGGGCATCTCAGGCGCGGCGATATCGCGTTGTTGAAGACCCGCTGGGACGAGCGGGCGAGCATCGACACACCCGAATTCTGGTTGAATGCCCCCTGGATGACAGCCGATGCGTCGCAGTTCCTGTTCGACGCCGGCATCAAGGCGGTGGGCTTCGACTTCCCGCAGGATCACTGCATCCGCTTCTTCCTGACCGGGGAGAAGCGCCCGCCGCTGCCCGAGCATGTGACGCATTACCACCTGCTCGCGCGCGGGGTGATCATGTTTGAATACCTCTGCAACACGGGCGCGCTGCGGGCGGCGCGGTCCACCTTCATCGGCCTGCCCGTGAAGATCCCCGACAGCGACGGGGCGCCGGCGCGCGTCATCGTCATGGAGGACGGCGCATGACCCGGCTGGAGGGTGCCGCGATCGTCACCGGGGCGGGGGCGGGGATCGGGGAGGCCATCGCGCAGCGCCTGGCCGCCGATGGCGCGGGCGTGCTGGTCGCGGACCTGAACGGGGAGGCCGCCTTCCGCGTCGCCGGCGCCATCACCGCCGCGGGCGGGCGCGCCGCGCCCTTCGTGATGGACGTGGCCGAGGAAGACCAGGCCGCCGCGGCCGCCGCCGAGGCCGAGCGGCTGTTCGGGAGGCTCCGCGCCGCCATCTGCAACGCCGGCATCACGGACCGCGTGGCGGCGTTGGAGATGACCCGCGCCCAGTTCGAGCGCGTGATCCGCACCAACCTGGTCGGCACTTTCGTGACGGCCCAGGCGGCGGGGCGGGCGATGGCGCGCGGCGGGGAAGGGGAGCGGGGAGGGCGGATCGTCACCCTCTCCTCGGTCTCCGGCCAGTTCGGCGGGACGGGGCGCGTCGCCTATGGCGCCAGCAAGGGCGGGATCGAGACGCTGACGAAGGTTCTGGCGGCCGAGCTGGCGCCCTTCGGCATCCTGGTGAATGC
>JAYRQX010000706.1:0-2103 GCA_041910415.1 Acetobacteraceae bacterium
CAGCATGCCCGGCGGCCCGCCGAGCGCGCCCACCGCGGCGCCAGTGGCCGCACCCGCTGCGGCACCGCCCGTCACCCGATCCTCGCGACTGTAGCCGCAAGCCGCCAAGGTCAAGGCCAGCGCCGTGGCGCCGACGAGGTTCAGCCTCATGGCCTGTCTTTCCTCCTGATCCGGCCGGCGGTGCCGCGCCCTGCGCGCGGAGCCTCCTGGCCAAGCCCTGCCCCAACGCCATCCGCGCTGGGCGGTTGCTGGATCAGCCTGGCGGCGCGGGCCAGTCCGGCCGGTCGAAGCGCTGCACTTCCAGCAGGTAGCCCGCGGGGTCGCGGAAGAAGAAGTGCCGGATGCGATACTGACCGGAGTTGGCAGGAGGTTCGTGGATCGTCACGCCGCGTGCGACGAGGCGTTGCCAGGCGCCATCCACGTCATCGGTCACGAAGGTGAAGACCACCCCGCCCTGTGCGCGGCTTTCCTCCGTGGCGCGCGGCGCCCGGGCCTTGCAGATACCCAGGAAGGCGCGCCCGCCCGCGACCGCGTAGATGCGCACCGTCTCCTGGTTCTGCACGAGGGGAAGTCCCAGGACATCCTCATAGAAGCGCCAGCTCGGCGCCGGATCCTCGGCGTAGAGAAAGGTGATCTGCTGCGCGGCGGCGATCACATCGGTCATGCCATCATTCTGCGCCATGCACGCGACAACGACCACATCTCTCCTGCCCGATCACATTCTCGCGCCAGAAGGGGTCGCGGCACGCCGTGGCGTCTTTTCCGGGCCGCATCGATCCAGTATCGCCTGATGCAGGGCCGGAGCGGCCTGAGGAGAGAAAGCCCCATGGCATCACCACTTCCTAATCTTCCGATCAAGCAGCCTGCCTGGGTGACGGAGTTCAAGGGCTTCCTGATGCGCGGGAACGTCATTGACCTCGCGGTCGGTATCGTCATCGGCGCGGCCTTCACCGCGATTGTCACCTCGATGGTCGAGGATCTGCTCAACCCCATCATCGGCCTCATGTTGGGCGGGATCGATTTCTCGAACCTGTTCGTCGTCATCACCGGAGAGCGCCAGGCATCGCTCGAGGCCACGCGGCAGGGTGGCGCGTCCGTCCTCGCCATCGGCAAGTTCATCAACGCGATCATCAAGTTCGTGATCGTCGGCTTCGCCGTGTTCTGGCTCGTGAAGGTGCTGAGCCGGTTCAAGGCGAAGGAGGCCGAGAAGCCGGCCGAGGCCCCGGCACCCACGCCCACCGAAGCGCTGCTGACCGATATCCGTGACGAGCTGCGCAAGGGCCGCCCGGCGGCGTGACGGGATGGTGGGCCGCCCGGTGCGGCCCCCCACCGCCCGTCAGAAGCGACAGCCGTACGCAGCCATGGACTGCGACATCTGCTGGCGCATCTGCGTGCAGGCCGGGCCGAGCGACGCACGCGCCTGCGGATTCTGGGCTGCCTGACGCCAGGAATCACGCATCTGCGTGATCGCGGCACCGACCTGCGCGCGGCTCGTGGCGGGCACGTTGTTGTTGAGGCACTGGTCGTAGACGGTGAGGAACTCGTCGCATTCGGGCACGCCGATCGGCGCGGGCGCCTGGGCGAGGGCCGGCAAGGAAAGCCCGGCGATCACCGTGAAGGCAGTCAGTGAGCGGAACCGCATGATGTGTCTCCTCTGCGACGACGTGTCGCAGACGAATCATACTATGCGGAACACGAATGCGACGTGAAACGGTTCATGGCGCGACGCCGGCGCGGGCACTCATACCACCGGTCGAATGCTTCGACCGTTGGTATTCATTTTTGCTGACCCTCATGCGCCGGGCGCAAACCTCCGGTTTGCTTGGCTCGCCGGACCACCGGCGGGCCGCATTCGCAGCCTCGGCACGAGTCAAAGCCTCGTGCCGCAGGTATCACCCCTTCGGTGCCGCCCCGGCGGGCAGCAGGCGACCCGCGCCCACAAGGGCCGCCACGCGTGCCGCGATTGCCGGCGCCGCCGCGGCTTCGAGACCGAGCATGCGATGGACACCCGCGGCAAGTTCGGCGTCCGTGGCCCGCGGTTGCGCCGCGAGCAGCCGCTCCGCCGCGACGGCGATCTCCTCGGGCGAGACCGCGGCGGCGCGG
>JAYRQX010000707.1:0-4495 GCA_041910415.1 Acetobacteraceae bacterium
ACCAGTTCGCCCTGGAAATCGACCTGCCGGGCCCAGGCCGGGCTGCGGAAGCGCAGGGCGAGCCGGCCTCCGCGCAGCCAGGCCTCCTCGCCGAACAGCTCGCACAGCCAGGTCTCATAGGGCGCCGCGAGCAGCATGCCCTGCGCGATCGTGCCCTTGAATCCCGTCTCGCGCGCATAGTCGGGATCGTCGTGGATCGGCGCGTTGGTGCCGAGCAGGCGGCCGAAGTCGCTGAAGGCGTGCTGCGTCAGCGCGGGCCCGTCGCGCGTCAGCAGGCGGCCGCGCGCCAGGGCGCCCGCGCTCAGCATGGCCAGAACAGCGTGCGCGTGATGCAGAGGGCGGGATCGTCGCGTCCCGCCTCGCAGACCTCCTGTTCCAGCACGACGAAGCGCTTGCCGTTGCGGATGACGGCGTCCTTCACGCGCACCGAAGCCCGCAGCGCGCTGCCCGTCATGACGGGGCGATGAACCTCGACCTCCTCGCTCGCGTGCAGCACGCCGGGCGGGAGCACGATCCGACCCTTGATGGTCCTGAACTCGTTCAGCAGGAAGACCGGCACGCGCAGCGGCCCGTCGCGGCGTTCGGCGATGCCCAGGCACGCGTCGAAGCGGCGCACATCCTCCGCCTCCACGGTGAAGTCGCGGACCGCCCATTCGTCGCCGATGCGAATCTCGTCGAACGCGATGCCGCGCCATCCTCCCAGGGCCGAGGCGGCGGCGCTCAGCCCCTGGCCCTCGACCGGCCTGCCGGGATCTCCGCGCGCGTCGCTGGTGCTTCCTGGCGGCATCCGTCGCCCTTCCCCCGGTTCCACGACGGCATTCCACGGCCGCTCAGGATGCAAATGTATGCACTTGACTTCGATTGTCCACAAGCTTCAATCGCGAAAACGATCCAGGAGGAGGACGCGCGGTGCCGCTGTTCCACGATTTCGGATTCACCGACGAGCAGCGCCTGATGCGCGAAAGCCTGCTGCAGCTCGCGGAACGGTCCCTGCCGGCGGAGCGCATCCGCGAGATCGACCGTCTCGGCGAATGGCCGCATGAGGGGTATCGCGCACTGGCGGAAGGCGGGTGGCTGGGCCTGCCCTTTCCGGAAGACGTCGGCGGGCTGGGCGGCAGCTACAAGGACATCGCGATCCTGCTCGAGACGCTGTCGTACCACTACGCCTGCCTCGGCACGACCTACATGACGAGCATCATCTATTCCGGGCTGCAAATCCATCACAACGGAACGCCGGAGGTCCGCAGGCACTACCTGCCGCCGCTGATCGCCGGCAAGATCTACGTCGCCTTCGCGCTGACCGAGCCGCAGACCGGATCGGACGCGGCGTCGATCAGGACGCATGCCGTGATGGACGGGGACGACTTCATCCTGCGCGGGCAGAAATACTTCATCACCAGCGCGCATGTCGCCGACCATCTGGTCGTCGTGTGCAAGACCGATCCCGCCGCCGATCCGCCGCACCGCGGCTTCAGCCTGCTGCTGGTGGATGCCAAGGCGCCGGGCGTGCAGATCCTGCCGATCCAGACGCTGGGGCGCCACACCACGCACACCAACCAGGTCTTCTTCGACGATGTGCGCGTGCCGAAGAGCCATCTGCTCGGCGAGAAGAACCGCGGCTGGAAGCTGCTGATGCGCGGCCTCGACCTGGAGCGCATGAGCATCGCGGCCTGCGGCGCCGGCAATGCGCAGAAGGCGATCGACATCGCGCAGGATTATGCGACCCAGCGCATCCAGTTCGGGCAGCCGATCAGCAGGTTGCAGGTGATCCAGCACAAATTCGCCGACATGCGGATCAAGGCGGAGATGGCGCGGCTGGTCACCTACCGCGTCGCCGAGATGCTCGACGCCGGCGCCGATGCCCGCATGGAAACCGCGATCGCCAAGATCGTCGCCACCGAGAACGATTTCGCGAACGCCGATATCGGCATGCAGATCATGGGCGGCGCCGGCTACACCATGGAGCACGACATGCAGCGCCTGTTCCGCGATTCGCGGCTGGGACCGATCGGCGGCGGCAGCAACGAGATCCAGCGCAACATCATCTCCAAGCTGATGGGGCTGGCATGAGCCGGGAACCGCGGGGCCGCCACTTCGAGGATTTCGCGGTGGGAGACGTGATGGTCACGGGGCGCCGCACCGTGACCGCGACCGACATCGTGAACTTCGCCTGCCTGTCCGGCGACTTCAACGGCGTGCACAGCGACCATGAGTATTGCCGCACCCTGCCCTTCGGCGAGCCCATCGCGCATGGGCCGCTGGTCTATGCCATCGCAGGGGGGCTGAACTACGCGTCCGGCGTGAATGACGGCACGCTGATGGGGCTGATCGGCGTGGACCGCTGGCGCTTCCACCTGCCGGTGAAGCATGGCGACACGATCGAATGCCGGTCGACGGTGCTGGAGACGCGCGCGACCAGCAAGCCCGACCGCGGCGTGGTCACGCTGCGACGGGACATCGTGAACCAGCGCGGGGAGATCGTGCAGTCGCTCGACACCACGCTGATGTTCAGGCGGCGCGGCAGCCAGGGCTGATGGCGGGCGCGTGGCCTGGTCGAGCGGATCCGGGAGTGACCCGGCGGCACGAGGCTTTAGATACCGGACTTCTACGGCCGCAGATACCCCTGCACGACATCCACCGCGTGCCGCTCCCGCGCTTCCAGCGCCGCTTCGGTGGACAGATCTTCGCCGAAGATGGTGGACAGGGTGTGCCGGTTCGCCACGTAGAAATGGCCGAGCGAGAGGATGGTGACGTAGAGCTGCAGCGCATCCACGCCATGGCGGAAGGCGCCCTCCGCCTCCCCGCGCGCGAGCACGGTGCGGAGGTGACCGAGCAGCGGCGAATACATCGCCTGCACCTGGTCCGAGCGCTTCAGATACGCGGCGCGGTGGATGTTCTCCTGGTTCAGCAGGGCCACGAATTCCGGATGCGCGGCGGTGTAGCGCAGGTTGAAGCGGACCAGCCGCGCCATGGCCTCGGCCGGCGACAGGTGCTCGACCTCCAGCGCCCGCTCCTCGGCGCGCTTGGCGGCGTAGGCGCGTTCCAGCACCGTCAGCCAGAGCTCCTCCTTCGACCCGAAATAGGCATAGAGCATCCGCTTGTTGGCGCCGGACCGCAGCGCGATCTCGTCCACCCGCGCGCCGGCCAGGCCGTTCGCCGCGAATTCCGTCAGCGCGGCGTCGAGGATGCGCTGGCGCGTCGCTTCCGCGCGGGCGGAAAGGCGGCGCGGGGCGGGGCTCTCAGAAGCGTCCATCGCGCACGTCGAATTTCGTGGGTTTCCCAAGTGCGCGCCCGCCCTGCGCGACCCAGTCCGCGACCCAGTCGATCATCCTCGCCAGCGGCACGGCCGGATAGCCGAAGGTCGAGAATGCGCGCGCGGCGTTGGAGAGCAGGGCGGTGGGCGATTCCTCGCCGAGCGTGACGGCGTCCCGGCCCAGCCGCGCGGCGAACCGGCCGGCGAGCCAGCGGACGGACACCGTCTCCGGCCCCGTCACGTTCAGGATCGGGCAGTCGCCAGAGGCATGGCGCAGCCCGCGCAGCGTCCAGGCATTGGCATCGCCCTGCCAGATGACGTTCGCATGGCCCATGGAGAGCGGCACCGGCGTGCCGGCCGCGACCTTCGAACAGATGTCGTGCAGCACGCCATAGCGCAGGTCGATCGCGTAGTTCAGCCGCACGCCGAAGCAGGGCGTGCCGCGTGTCGTCGCCGCATGCTGGAAGACGCGCTCGCGACCAAGGCAGCTCGCGGCATAGTCGCCGACCGGGGCCGGCGGCGTGCCCTCATCGGCGCCGCCCGACAGCACGGGCACCAGCGGGAGCACGTTGCCGGTCGAGAAGAAGACGATGCGCGACGACGGGAAGCGCTCGGCGACGGCGGCGGGCAGCAGCACGTTCATCGCCCAGGTCAGCGCCTCGTTTCCCGTGCTGCCGAACTTGCGCGCCGCCATGAAGATCACGTTCGGCGCCTCCGGCAGCGCGGCCAGCGCCTTCGGATCGGTCAGGTCGGCGGCGATGCACTCGATGCCCCAGGATTCCATCCGCTCCCGCAATCCGGGCTCGGAGAACCGCGCGACCGCGATCACGCGCCGCGCGGGATCGGCGCGCCTGGCCATGCGGCAGAGCGTCGGCCCCATCTTGCCCGCGGCACCCAGCACCAGCAGATCGCCCGGCACGGCGGCGAGGTCGGCGCGCAGCGCCGCGTCCGGCCGCGTCATCACCTCCTCAAGCGCCGTCTCGTCGGCGATCGTCGCGGGCCAGTCCTGCTCCATGCCGCCTTCCTCCACCGCCCCAGCATCGCCGCGGGTCGCGGAAGCGGCAAGCAGCCCCCATACCATCGGTCGAATGCTTCGACCGCTGGTATTCATCTTTGCTGACCCTCATGCGCGTCATGCCGCAGGCATGCGTTCCGCATGACGCGCAAACCTCCGGTTTGCTTGGCTCGCCGGACCGTCATGCCGAAGGCATGCTGTCCGCATGACCGGCGGATCGGCACAGC
>JAYRQX010000708.1:0-3330 GCA_041910415.1 Acetobacteraceae bacterium
AGCGCGGGCGGATCGAAGGGATCGCGGATCAGCCCGCCGGATGGGGAGGCGCGCTTGATCTCCGCGATCAGCCCGGTGCAGCCCTCCGCGACCTTCTCGCAGAGCGCCGCCGTGAAGTCGCGCAGGGCCGGGGCCGCCGCGGCGCGGCGCTCCATCTCCGCCAGCGGCACCGCGTCCGATCGCTCGGCGACCTCGCGCGCCTTGTCGGCGAGGATGCGGACCAGCACGTCGGGCACCGAGGCGGTGTCCGGCGCGGGGGTGACGACATGGGGAGCGTTCATGACCTGGCGTCCCGGGGGGGAGGAGGAGCGGAGAGCGCGCGCAGCTTCTGCAGCACCGCGTGCGCGGCGCCGGAATCGATGGAACGCGCGGCGAGGGTCGCGGCTTCGCGGAGCGTCGGCGCCTTGCCCGCGATGAGCAGGGAGGCGGCCGCGGTGAGCAGCACGACCTCGCGATAGGGGCCGCGCGCGCCCTGGAGCAGGGCTTCCAGCGCGGCCGCGTTCTCCGCGGCGTCGCCGCCCTTCAGCGCCGCGGCCGGTGCGCGCTCGACGCCCGCATCCTCGGGGGTGACGGTGAACTCCCGGATCGCGCCGCCGTCGAGCTCGACCACCTGGCTCTCGCCCGCGAGCGTCAGCTCATCAAGGCCCTGGCCGTGCACGACCCAGGCGCGTTCGGTGCCGAGGCGCGCCAGCGTCTCGGCCATCGGCCGCAGCCATTCGGGGGCGAAGGCGCCGGTCATCTGCCGCTTCACCCGCGCGGGATTCGCCAGCGGGCCGAGCAGGTTGAAGATGGTGCGCGTGCCGAGCTCGACGCGCGGGCCCGCGGCATGGCGCATGGAGGCGTGGTGACGCGGCGCCATGAGGAAGACCATGCCGGCCTCGGCCAACAGCTCGGGCAGGCGTTCGATCGGCGTTTCCAGGCTGATGCCGAGCGCGCCGATCGCATCCGCCGCGCCGGACCTGGACGACAGCGCGCGATTGCCGTGCTTGGCGACGGGCACGCCGGCGCCGGCCACGACGAAGGCCGTGGCGGTCGAGATGTTGAGCGTGCCCGCATTGTCGCCGCCGGTGCCGACGATATCCATGGCGTCCGCCGGCGCCTCGATCCCCACCATCCGCGCGCGCATGGCGCGCACCGCGCCGGTCATCTCGGCGACCGTCTCGCCGCGCACGCGCATGGCCATCAGCAGGCCCGCGATCTGCGACGGCGTCGCCTCGCCGGCCATGATGATGTCGAAGGCTGCCTCAGCCTCGCTCTCGGCAAGGCGTTCGCCATTGGCCAGGCGCGCGAGGACGGGCTTCAGCGACATGGTTGGCTCAGGCAGGAACGGGCGCGCGCGGCGTCGTCTTCACGCCGGCGAGGGACAGAAAATTCTTGAGCAGGTCGTGGCCGTGCTGGGAGGCGATGCTCTCGGGATGGAACTGCACGCCCCAGACCGGCAGGTCGTGATGGGCGACGCCCATGATCTCGCCTTCCCCGGTCCAGGCGGTGACGGCCAGGCAGTTGGGCAGCGTCGCGCGGTCCACGATCAGCGAATGGTAGCGCGTGGCGCGGAAGGGGGAGGGCAGGCCCGCAAAGACGTCCGTTCCGTTGTGGTGCATGTCCCAGACCTTGCCGTGCACCGGCTCCCGGGCGCGCACGACATGGCCGCCGAAGGCCTGGCCGATCGCCTGGTGGCCCAGGCAGACGCCGAGCAGCGGCAGCCTCGCCTCGGCGGCGGCTGTGATCAGGGAGAGGCAGATGCCGGCCTCGTTCGGCGTGCAGGGGCCGGGCGAGAGCACGATCGCGTCGGGCTTGAGGGCCAGCGCCTGCTCCACCGTGAGGGCGTCGTTCCTCCGTACCTCCACCTCGGCGCCAAGGTCGCCCAGGAAGTGGAAGAGATTGAAGGTAAAGCTGTCGTAGTTGTCGATCAGGAGGATCATGCCACCGCGATCCTTGGACCCGGACGCATCAGGAATCAAGCGGATAGGCGATGCCGCGAGCCGCCGGCCTTCGCGGCCCAGGCGCGCAGGATCGCCTCGGCCTCCTCGTCGGCGTGCGGCGCGGCGACGATGCTGCCCTCGGCGACCGGCCGGCCGGCATCGGCACGCAGCGCGCGGACATCGCCGGCGAGGCGGATCGCGGCCGGGACGGAAGCCAGCAACGCGTTCGATCCTTCGGGCGTCGCGGCGTCGTGGACCTCCCGGATGCCCACGATATGCATCGCCGCGACGCAGAGCGCGCAGGGCTCGCAGGAGGAATACAGAACGGCGCCCGGAAGCGTCGTGCAGCGCAGCCTGCGGCAGGCATCGCGGATCGCCTCCGTCTCCCCACGCGATGTCGGGTCGAAATCCCGCGCCGAGCGATTGACGCCTTCGCCGATCACGGCGCCGTCGCGCAGGATGACGGCGCCGAAGGGTTCTGTCCCGGGCTCGGTCAGCGCCCGGCGGGACTGCGCGACGGCCAGGCGGAGGAAGCGGGGATCGAACATCCCCGCCCTTTACCTCCTACCAACGGTCGAAGCAGTCGACCGTTGGTATTCATCTTTGCGTGCCCTCGGGCGCCGGGCGCCAGAGGCGCGCTGGCGTGTGAAGCATGAAATGCGTCAGCATTTCATGAGCCCGGTATCAGTCGACGGTGATGTTCATCGCCCGGACGGCGCTGCCGATGGCGGTCACCTGCTGCTGCAGGAAGGCGATGAACTGCTCCTGCGTCAGCGACATGGGCGTGATGCCGTTCTGCGCGAGGCGCTCGAGCACCTGCGGCTGCTGCAGCGCCCAGGCCACCGCGGCATGCAGGCGGGAGACGATCGGGGGCGGCATGGGCGCGGTGTTGGAGAGCATGAGCGTGCAGCCATCGGGCGGCTGCTGCGCGACGTGCAGCGCCCCGATGGTGCCGCCGGCGCCCGGCCGGTTGTCCACGATCACGCGCTGGCCGAGGCGCGGGCCCATCATGTCGGCCAGGCCTCCTGCGCCGCCAGTTGCCCAAGGGGGGAGGCAGGCCAGCGCGAGCGCCAGCAGCCAGGACAGGAAGCGCATGGGGTTCTCCGCCCGCGACATCGTTACGACGGCGAAGAGGCAAGGATGGTGCCAGTGTTACGGAATCCTGACGCTGTTCGCGTGGCGCCGTCCTGGGCGTAGGCTCCCCCGCATGATCCGACGCCTCCTGATCGCGCTTCTCC
The DNA here is from genome assembly GCA_041910415.1 of Acetobacteraceae bacterium. GTDB lineage: Bacteria > Pseudomonadota > Alphaproteobacteria > Acetobacterales > Acetobacteraceae > JAYRQX01. Next base: position 3,161 of record JAYRQX010000708.1, read on the forward strand.
TCGCCACCTCCCTGCCGGCCGGTGCCGCCGACCTGCCGGACAGGCCGGTGCGCATCATCGTGCCCTTCACCCCCGCGGGGACATCCGACATCCTCGCGCGCCTGCTGGCCGAGGCCGCGGGGCCGCACCTGCCGCGCGGCGCCGTGGTGGAGAACCGCGGCGGGGCCGGC
>JAYRQX010000709.1:0-2672 GCA_041910415.1 Acetobacteraceae bacterium
AGACGGTGACCAGGGCGCGGTGGGGGATCTTTTCGAAGCCGCTGTCGTCGCGCATGGCGCGGTCAGGTCCTGAAGGGGGAAGGTGGGGGCCGGCGCCGCGGCCACCCGTCACAGCAGGTCCATCAACCTCCGCTCGTGGCGGGTGTCGATGCTGACCTCGCCGCTCATCCCGGCACGCAGCGGCGGGGAGCCCGGCTCCCTCGCGACGCGGATGCGCACGGGGATGCGCTGCACCACCTTCACCCAATTGCCCGTGCTGTTCTGCGCGGGAAGGATCGAGAAGGTGGCGCCCGAGGCGGGCGCGATGCTCTCGACCGTGCCGTGCCAGGTGACGCCGGGATAGGTGTCCACCGTCACCGTCGCCTGGTTGCCCTCGCGCACATAGGCAAGGTCGGTCTCCTTGGGCTGCGCCTCGATCCAGACATGGTCGGTCGCGACGATCGCGAAGGCCGGCGTCGCGGCGGCGAGGAACTGCCCGGGCTGCAGCTGGGATACCCGGGTGACCGTGCCGGCGAAGGGTGCGCGCACCGTTGCATGCTCCAGCTGCCGCCGCGCCTCGGCCAGCTGCGCTGCGGCCTGAAGGTATTGCGGATGGCGCTCGACCGGCGCCTCGGCGTCGCCGCCGAGCCGCACCAGCGCGACCTCCATCTGCGAACGCAGCGAGGCGAGCTGCTGCTGTTCCTGCTGCAGGCCGAAGCGCGCCTGGTCATAGGCGGCGCGGGAGACGGCGGAACTCGCGACCAGCTGCGCCTGGCGTTCGAAATTCGCCCGCGCGAGCTCGACGGAGGCTTCCTGCGCCGCGATGTCGTTCCGCATCCGCTGGATGTCGGCCTGCTGCGCGTGGAGCGTCAGCGCGATCTGGCCGAGATTGGCCCGGGCGGCGTCCACGGCGTGGACGAAAGCGGCGGGGTCGAGCTGGAACAGCACCTGCCCTGCCACGACCTCCTCGCCTTCCCGGACCGCGATGGCCTGCACGATGCCGGAGACGTCGGTCGCGACGAGCAGCCGGTCCGCCTGCACATAGGCGTTGTCGGTCGAGACGTAGCGGCCGCCGGCCAACCAGACATGGCCGGCGACCAGGATGGCGGCCAGGATGCCGCCCAGCATCAGGGCCGGGCGCAGCCAGCGGCGGCGCTGTCGCCCGGGCGCTGGCGTGGCAGCGTCGGGCGCCGCGGGGCGCTCGGCGACGCGAAGACTGCCTTCGGGCATGGGAGGGTCCTCAGGCTGCCGGGGCCGCCGCCGGGGTGTCGTCCCGGGCTTCGGCCATGTGCAGCAGGTTGGATTTCATGCGGTGCAGCGCGGCAACGACCGCTGCGCGGTCAGCCGGTTCCAGTCCCCGTGTGGCAGCGGCGTCGAAGCCCGCGCGGACCTCGTCGAGCTCGGCGAGGACCGGCGCGGCGGCGGGGGTCAGGTGCAGCCGCCAGACGCGACGGTCGGCGGGGTCGGCCCGGCGCTCGACGAAGCCGCGCGCTTCCAGCCGGTCCACCAGGCGGCCCACGGTGATGGGCTCCACCTCCAGCAACTCGGCGAGTTCCCGCTGGGAGGTGCCGGGCAGGCGGCGCAGGCGGAACAGGATCATCCATTGCGCCCGCGTCATGCCGTGTTCGCGCGCCCGCCGGTCGGCGAGGGTGCGGACCAGCCGGGCGGCATCCATGAGCTGGACGATCAGGTCGTTATCGAGGGTATGTGGCATGGCGGCCTATTCTCACGCAGGGGAAAATAAGCCGAGTTATCATTTTCGCAAGAGGGAATCGTTCACGACAGCGGCATCGTCCGGTGGAGCGTCACGCGCAGCCCGCCATGCGGCACCGGGGGACCCGGCGGCAGGAAGGGCAGGCCGGTCGCGCCGGCGAGCCTCCGCTCGCTCGTGACGAGCCCGACCCGCCAGCCGGCAAAGCGGCGGAGCAGCGTCGTGCCCAGGGCGCGATAGAGCGGAACGAGCTGCGCGCGGTCGCCGAGCCGCGTGCCGTAGGGCGGGTTGACGATGACCAGCCCCGGCGGCCCCTCGGGCGGGACGATGTCGCTGATCGTGCATTGCCGGAATTCGGTCCGATCCGCGACGCCCGCCCGTGCGGCGTTGGCGCGGCTCATCGCGATGGCGCCGGCGTCGCGGTCGCTGCCGTGGAAGCGGATCTCCGGCACCGGCCGCGCCTTGGGCGCACGCATCGCCTGCCAGGCCGCGGCGTCGAAGGTCGCGAGCTGCTCGAAGGCGAAGGCCCGCGCGCGGCCGGGGTTCAGCCGCGCCGCGATCTCGGCGGCCTCGATGACGAAGGTGCCGGAGCCGCACATGGGGTCGAGCACGGGTTCACGGCCATCGAAACCGCAGGCGCGCAGGAAGAGCGCGGCCATGGTCTCGCGCATCGGCGCGGCGTTCACCTCTTCCTTGAAGCCGCGGCGGTGGAGCAACTCGCCCGACGTGTCCAGGCTGATCGTGCAATGGTCGCGCTCGATGCGCGCCATGACCGTGACGGCGGCGTCGCGGGATTCCGGCGCGCCCAGCGTCTCGCGGATGGCCGTCGCGATGCGTTCGGCCGCGGCGCCGCTGTGGTAGATGCGGGACGCCGTGCAGGAAGCCTCCACGCGGAACGGCACGTCAGGGCGCAGCAATTGGGTCCAGGGAATGCGCCGCGCACGGTGGTCGAGCTGCGCGGCGCGGAGATCCTCGGCGACCT
>JAYRQX010000710.1:0-2027 GCA_041910415.1 Acetobacteraceae bacterium
CCGGGATCGCGAAAAAACGCGCGGCCCGGGGGTCAGCCCAGCCGGGACCGGAGCATGGCCATGGCCGCGGCGAAGGCGGCCTCCGGGTCCAGGCCGGTGGTGTCCAGCAGGGCCGCATCCTCCGCGGGCTTCAGCGGCGCGACCGGGCGGTTGGCGTCCTGGGCGTCGCGGTCGCGGATCTCGGCCTCGACCTGGGCGGGGTCGGCGGCGACGCCGCGGGCCTGCAATTCCAGGAAGCGCCGTCGGGCGCGCTCGGCGACGCTCGCGGTGACGAAGAGCTTGGCGTGGGCATCGGGGAAGACGACGGTGCCGATGTCGCGGCCATCCAGCACCGCGCCGTGGCGGCGGCCGAATGCGCGCTGGAAATCGAGCAGCGCGGCGCGCACGGCGGGGATGGCGGCCACCGCACTGGCGGCCATGTCGGCGGTGGGGCCACGCAGGTCGGGTCGCGCCAGGTCGGTGGGGGTGAGCGCACGGGCCTCGGCTTCCGCGACATGGGCGTCGTGCAGCAACTGGTCGCCGCGGTCGAGCACGCGGCGGCCGACGGCGCGGTAGAGCAGGCCGGTATCGAGGTAGGGCAGGCCGAGCGCTGCGGCGATGCGGCGGGCGAGCGTGCCCTTCCCGGCGGCGGCCGGCCCGTCGATGGCGATGATGGTGCCGGGCACGGCGATGCCCCCACCCCCGGGTGAACGCTGCGCGTTCACCTTGCCCTCCCCCGTGAACGGGGGAGGGAGAGACTCCCTCCCCTGCGAAGCGGGGGAGGGTCGGGGTGGGGGGGCGTCACGCGGCGGCAATCGGGGTGCCTCCCGCGAGCCGGTTCATCAGCGCCGCGAAGCCAGGGAAGGAGGTGTCGATGAAGGCGGCGTCGTCCACCGCGACCGGCGCCCTGGACGCCAGGCCCAGCACCAGCGCGGACATGGCGATGCGGTGGTCCATATGCGTCTCGACCGTGCCGCCGCCCGGCGGCGGACCGCCCACGCCGTGCACCAGCAGGTCGTCGCCCTCGATCTGCGTGCGGATCCCGTTGGCCTCGAGCAGCGCGGCGGTGGCGGCGAGGCGGTCGCTCTCCTTCACGCGGAGCTCCCTGAGGCCCCGCATCCGGGTGGTGCCCCGCGCCGCGGCCGCGGCGACGGCGAGGACGGGGAACTCGTCCACCATGGAGGGGACGCGGTCGGGCGGGGTTTCGAGGGCCACGAGCGCGGTGGTCTCGGCGATGATGTCGCCGACGGGCTCGCCGCCCTCGGTGCGCGCGTTCTCGATGGCCAGCTTCGCGCCCCTCTCGCGCAGCGTGGTGAAGAGGCCGGTGCGCAGCGGGTTCAGCCCGACATTCTCGACGACGACGCGGCTGCCCGGGACCAGCAGGGCGGCGATGATGGCGAACGCGGCGCTGGACGGGTCGCCGGGGACGACGATCGGCGCGGCGGTGAGCTCCGGCTGGCCGTCCAGCTCGACCACGCGGCCTTCGGCGGTGTCGGTCACGCGGACGGTCGCGCCGAAGTGGCGGAGCATGTTCTCGGTGTGGTCGCGGGTCGGCTCGGGCTCGATGACGCGGGTGGTCCCTGGCGAGCAGAGGCCGGCGAGCAGGCAGGCGCTCTTCACCTGGGCGGAGGCCACGGGCAGCGTGTAGTCGAGCGGCAGCGGGTCCGTCGCGCCGCGGATGGCGAGCGGCAGGCGGCCGCCCTCGCGCGACCAGAACTGGGCGCCGGTCGCGGCCAGCGGGTCGGTCACGCGCTTCATGGGGCGGCGGCGCAGAGACGCGTCGCCGGTCAGCACCGCGAAGATCGGATGGGCCGCGAGCAGGCCACAGATCAGCCGCGCGGCAGTGCCGGAATTGCCCATGTCCAGCACGTCGGCGGGCTCCACCAGCCCGCCCACGCCGCGCCCGGCGACGCGCCAATGCCCGGCGCCGAGCTGGTCCACGGTGGCACCCAGGGCCCGCATGGCGGCCGCGGTGCGCAGCACGTCCTCGCCTTCCAGCAGGCCGGTGATCTCGGTGGTGCCGATGGCGAGCGCGCCGAACATCAGCG
>JAYRQX010000711.1:0-2956 GCA_041910415.1 Acetobacteraceae bacterium
ACCGAGGAGGATCCGTCGCTCGGCGTGGTGATGGATGCGGATCTCGGCCAGACGCTGATCACCGGCCAGGGCGACATCCATGTGCAGCATGCGATCGAACGGCTTGCGGCCGTCCACGGTGTGAAGGTCGGCAGCGTGCGGCCGCAGGTCGCCTACCGCGAGACGATCCGCAGGCCCGTGCGCGAGCATGCGCGCATGAAGCGCCAGACCGGCGGGCACGGCCAGTTCGCCGACGTGACGCTGGAGATCGCACCGCGCGGCCGCGGCGCGGGATTCGAGTTCATCGACAGGATCGTGGGCGGCGTGGTGCCGCGAAAGTTCATCCCGGCGGTGGGCGAGGCGGCGGAAGAGGCGGCCAGGAAGGGCCCGCTCGGCTATCCCGTGGTCGATATCTCGGTCGCGCTGGTCGATGGCGGATTCCACAGCGTGGACTCCTCCGACATGGCCTTCGCCAACGCGACGCGGATCGGCATGTCCGAAGGTCTGTCCAAGGCCGACCCGGTGCTGCTGGAACCGGTGGACCATGTGACGGTGCTGGTGCCAAACGACGGCACGGCCGCGGCGCAGCGGCTGCTGACGGGGCGGCGCGGGCAGATCCTCGGCTACGCCGAGAAGCCGGACTGGCCGGGCTGGGACGAAGTGCAGGCGCTGGTGCCGGAAGCCGAGTTGCACGACCTCATCATCGAGTTGCGGTCGCACACCATGGGCCTCGGCACCTACACGCGCCGCTTCGACCACCTGGCGGAGAGCCGCGGCAAGTGATCCGCCGCGGCTTTGCGGACATCGCATCCGGGCAGGTGCATTTTCGGGAGAGCGGCCGTCCACAGGGGCGGCCGCTCGTGCTGATCCATGCCTCGCCGGGATCGTCGCTGATGCTCGCACCGCTGATCCAGGCGTTTGGCGCGACACGGCATGCGATCGCACCGGACACGATGGGCAATGGCGACAGCAGCGGCGCGATGGCGGAACAGCCGCGGATCCCGGACTTCGCGCGCTGGCATCTGGAGGCGCTGGACGCGCTGGGGATCGAGCGCTTTGATCTCTACGGCACGCATACCGGCGCGGCGGTGGCGATGGAAATCGCGATCGCGGCGCCCGAGCGCGTGAAGCGGCTGATCCTGGATGGCGTCGGACTGTATTCCGACGAAGAACAATCGGAGATGCTGGCGCGCTACGCGCCGGAGGTGAAGCCGGACCTGCACGCTGCGCACCTGATGTGGGCGTGGCATTTCGTTCGTGACACCTTCGTATTCTGGCCCTGGTACAGGACCGACGCGGCCCATCGCCGGCCGACGGGCCTGCCGTCGGCGGAGGCGCTGCACGAGAAGGTCGTGGACGTGCTGAAGTCCCTGACGACCTACCACAAGAGCTACCGCGCGGCCTTCCTGCACGACAAGCGGGTGAGGCTGCCGCTGATCCGCGTGCCGATGCTGGCCGCCTGCGCGAAGACGGACATGCTGGCGCGGATGTTCGACGAATTATGCGCCCTGGTGCCGCAGGCGGAGCGCGCGTGGACGCCGGGGATCGGTTCGCCCGAGGCGCTGGCCGAGACGGTCGCCGTGTTCTCGCGCTTCCTCGATCAGAGCGGCTGAAGCCGCGCGACGAGATCCGCCTTCAACACCTTGCCCGAGGAATTGCGCGGCAGGTCGTCGGTGACGATCACCGCGCGCGGCACCTTGTAGGGCGCGAGGCGCGCGGCGCAGAGGGCGCGGAGTGCGTCGGGGTCGGCCTTGCCGCGGGCCATGACGAAGGCGGCGACCTCCTCGCCCAGGTCGTGCGAGGGCCAGCCGACGACGGCGGCCTCGGCGACGCTTTCATGGTCGAGCAGGATGGATTCGATTTCGGCGGGATAGATGTTGATGCCGCCCCGGATGATCATTTCCTTTCGCCGCCCGCGCAGCGCCACGAAGCCCGACGAGTCCACCACGCCGAGATCGCCCGGGAAAAAGAAGCCATCGATGAATGTCTCGGCGTCGGCCTCCGGATCCTCGAAGAAGCCGCGCGCGACACCGGGACCGCGATAGGCGAGGCGGCCCACCTGGCCGGGCGGCAGCCGCACGCCGTCATCGTCGAAGACTGCGACCCCCACGCCGAAGACCGGACGCCCGACGCTGTCGGGATGGGCGTCCAGATCCTCCGGACGCAGCAGGGAGATGCCGCCGCCTTCGGTACTCGCATAGTATTCATGGAAACCCGCGCAAAGCCGGTCTCGCAGAGCCCGGCGTTCGTAGGGCGTCAGCGGTGCACCGGAGGACAGCAGCAGCCGCATGGCGCGCAGCGGATCGACGGCCGTGTCCGGCAGTTCGAGCAGGCGGCGCAGCTGCGTCGGCACGAGGAAAGCGGAACTCGCCTGGCGGCGCGCGACTTCGGCGACCAGTTCCGGCGGCGTGAAGGGTGGCGGGAACAGGCAGACCGTGCCGCCCGAGAACAGCAGCGACATGGCGAAGGTGCGCCCACCGCCGAAGTACAGAGGCGTCGCACTGACGAAAACCTCGCGGCTGTTGAGACCGAGGTCGATCCAGTGGGTCCAGAACCGCCGCAGGAATTGGTGATGCGTCAGCACCGGCCCCTTGGGGCGCCCCGTCGTGCCGGAGGAGAGCGACATCAGCAGCGGCATGTCGCGCGCGGCGTCGCCGGATGGAAACGCCAGATCGGCCGGCGCCTGCGTGACGGCGGCGACGAAGGCATCATCGACGGCGATCGCCCGCGGCCCGTCGAAGGGTGTCGCATCCGGCTCCACCAAGACCGCGCTCGCGCGGAAATGCTTCGCGACCGCCGCCTTCTCGGCCTCGGTCCAGCGGCAATCCATGGGCAGCGCGATGGCGCCCAGGCGCGCGGCGGCGTAGAGCGCCAGCACATGCTCGATCCGGTCGCGCAGCGCGATGCCGAGCACCGCGCCCTGCGTCACGCCCAGCGCACGCAGATACGCCGCCCAGCGCCGCACCAGGCCGTCGAC
>JAYRQX010000712.1:0-2214 GCA_041910415.1 Acetobacteraceae bacterium
ATCGCGCCGAGCGCGCTTCCGCATCCATCGCGGGATCGAAGCGCCGCACCGCGCCGCGGCCATGGGGGCGCGCTCGCGGCTCGCGCTGGAAGCGGCACTGCGGCGTGCCGTCGCCGAGGAGGCGCTGGTGCTCCACTACCAGCCGCAACTGACGCTGGCCGAGATCCGCCTGACGGGGTTCGAGGCGCTGCTGCGCTGGTCCGACCCGCACCATGGCAGCGTGCCGCCATCGGTCTTCGTGCCGCTCGCCGAGCGTCTCGGACTCATGCCGCACCTCGGCGCCTGGGTGCTGCGGAGCGCGTGCCTCGAAGCCGCGTCCTGGCCCCGGCCGCTGACGGTCGCCGTCAACATCGCGCCCGTGCAGTTCGAGAATGGACGGCTGGTCGCCGATGTCTCCCGCGCGCTCCGCGAGGCCGGGCTCGATCCGCGCCGGCTGGAACTGGAAGTGACGGAGAGCGTGCTGCTGCATTCCGATGAGGGCACCCTCGCGCAGTTGCGCGCGCTGCGTGCGCTGGGCGTGCGCATCGCCATGGACGATTTCGGCACGGGCTATTCGTCGCTCGCCCGGCTGACCTCCTTTCCCTTCGACCGGCTGAAGATCGACCGCAGCTTCGTGCGCGACCTGCCGCAAGGGGGGCAGTCGGCCGCGATCGTCCGCGCTGTGGCGGAACTCGGTCAGCGGCTCGGGCTCGCGACGACGGCCGAGGGCGTGGAGACCGAGGCGCAGCGCGACGGGCTGCGCGGCCTGGGCTGCACGGATGCGCAGGGCTTCCTCTTCGGGCGGCCGATGCCGGCGGCCGAGGTGCCGGCGGCGATGGCCCGCTTCGCGGAATGATGCGCCGAGCGCGGGGCTGATACCGCGGCCTTGCATGAAACCCGCAACGAAGCGCTGCGCCGCGCGTTCACACCGCGCGATCCTGCGGGGCTTCCGTCCCGATCGTCGGGTCCGGACCTGCCGGCGCGAACCTGGCCGCATGAGCCAGGGCGACAGGAGGTCATCATGTCCGACACGGGAACCGCCGCGCGGCACACGCCGCGGCGCACCATTCTGCATGCCACCACGGCAGGGCTCGCCCTGGCCGCGCTCGGCCGTCGCGCCGGGGCCGCCGAGCGCTATCCGGCGCAGGCGGTGCGCTACGTCAACCTCTTCGCCGCGGGTGGCGCGACCGACATCCTCAGCCGCGCCTATTGCCACACGATGAGCGAACTCGCCGGCCAGCAATTCGTCGTCGAGAACCGTGCCGGCGCCGGCGGCACGGTGGGCCAGGCCGCGATCGCGCAGGCGCCGCCGGATGGCTACACGCTGGGTCTCGGCAGCATCGCCTCGCTCGCCATCGCGCCCTCCATCTACCCGAGCCTGCCCTACAATCCCGCGCGCGACTTCACCTATGTCGCCGGCATCTGGCAGGTGCCGAATGTGCTGTTCTGCAACCGCGACATCCCCGCCCACAGCCTGCCGGAAATGGTGGCGCTGGTCCGCGCGGAACCGGGCCGCTTCCTCTACGGCTCCGGCGGTTCGGGCACGAGCCCGCATCTGACGATGGAATGGCTCAAGCAGGTCGCCGGGCTCGACATGCAGCACGTGCCCTATCGCGGCGGCGCGCCGGCGCTTACCGACCTCATGGCCGGGCGCATCCACTTCGCCTTCGACAACATCGCGACCGTCGCCGGCGCCATCCGGCAGGAACAGGTCCGCCCGCTTGCCGTCACCGGCCCGGGGCCGAGCGGCATCATGCCCGATGTTCCCACCATGAACCGCTTTTACCCGGGCTTCGAGGTGACATCCTGGGGCGGCCTCGTGGGTCCCGCCGGCCTGCCGCCGCAGATCGTCGCGCGCCTGGCGGAGTTGACGGACGGCGCCCTGCGTCAGCCGTCGCTGCAACGGGTGATGGCCGAGAATGGCGCCGATCCGTGGCACCTGTCGGGCCGCGCCTTCGCCTTGTTCCGGGACGAACAGGAAGCGCTCTTCGCGCGCCTGGTGCGCCTGACGGGCGCCAGCGCCAACTGATACCAACGGCCGAATGCTTCGACCGTTGGTATTCATCTTTGCTGACCCTCATGCGCCGGGCGCAAACCTCCGGTTTGCTTGGCTTCGCCGGACCACCGGCGGGCCGCATTCGCGGCCTCGGCACGAGTCAAAGCCTCGTGCCGCAGGTATAATACGCCCTGCGGAGATGATTGACTCGTTGAGGGGATTCCCGCGGTCACGGCGGG
>JAYRQX010000713.1:0-14480 GCA_041910415.1 Acetobacteraceae bacterium
CTGACCGTCAGCGGCCCGCTGCCCGCAAGCAGCAGCGTGCGCCCATCCGGCCGCGCCTCTGCGACCCGCTGCGTGCCCGCGGTGCCTTGCGCGCCGGCTTCGTTCTCGACCACGACCGGCTGGCCGAGACGTTCGGCGAAGCGCGGCGCCAGCAGGCGGGCCAGCTGATCGGCCGCGCCGCCCGGGGCATAGGGAACGACGATGACGACCGGGCCGTCCGGCACCCATTCCTCGGCCCGGGCGGCGCCCGGCAGCATCGCAGCGGCGATCAGCGCGCGGCGGAGAAGGCGCATCGGCAGGACATCCCGGCTACAGGGGCGTGACCCTGACCGTCATCACCGCCGCCTGGCCACGCGCAATCGCGGCGAAGCAGCGGGCGATGGCCGCGTCCAGCATCCCTGGGTCGTCCACATATTCCCCGTGCGCGCCGAATGCCATGCCGATCTGCTCGAAGCGCCGGCGACCGCCTTCCAGGCGCGCGAAGAAGCGATCGGACGCGGCGGCGGAACCCTGCGGGTGGACGCGCAAGGTCGCCTCCTTCACCGCCTGCCAGCCGCCATTGTCGAGCACGACAGTGAAGATCGGCAGCCCGTACGCCTGCGCCGTCGCATAGACGGCGTCCGGCGCGCCGAAATGGAAGCTGCCATCGCCCACCATCTGCACGACGCGCGCATCGGGCCGCGCCAGCCGGAAGCCGAGCGCCATGCCGCCCGAAAAGCCGAGCCCGCCACCCGCCAGGCCCGCATAGGTGCCGGGCTTCGTGCGCGGCATGTGGTTGCAGATTGCGGGCGTGTTGCGGATGGCCTCGTTCAATACGATGTCGCCCGCACCAAGCTGCGCGCCAAGGCGGGCGCACAGATGGGCAGGCGCGATCGCGTCCTTCGCACCGGGATCGCGCGCCGCGTCGTCGAGCCGCTTCGCGCGCTGCTCGCGGAACGCCGCATACGCCGCGAGGCGCGCGCAGACGCGATGACGGAACGACTCATCCGCCTCGGCGCGGATGATCTCCAGCACCTGGCGCAGCACGATGGCGCTGTCGGCCTGGATGCGGAGCTCGGCCGGAAAGCCCCAGAGAGGAAGTCCTTCCTTCAGCGGATCAACGTCGAGATGAATCCACCGCGCGGCATGATTCTCCGCGACCAGGCTCGGCATCCATGGCACGTCCACGTCGAGCAGCATCCCGACATCGGTCTTCTGCAGGAAGGGTGCCGCATCGAAGCCGCAATGGCAGGGATGGTCCTGCGCCAAGTTCATCCAGTGCGGGATCGTCTCGACCACGCGGATGCCGGCTTCCTCGGCCAGCGCAGCCAGGATCGCCGGTGCGTCGTGGTTGCGGCCGAGATAGGCCGTGACGATCATCGGGTTCGCGGCGCGCATGAGCATTTCGGCGATATGCCGCGCCGTCTCGGGCTCGACGCCGCGCGCCGCCACGGCGGTGTCCTGCATCGCGGGCGGATCGCGCAGCGACGCACTCTCAAACGTCTCGGCCAGGATTTCGCGGGGGAGTGTCAGGTAGACCGGCCCGCGCGGGTCGGACTGCATGACCGCGAGCGCACGCATCAGCATGGATTTCGCGACGGCGCCCGAGGGCAGGCAGTACTCCCACTTGGTGTAGGGCCGCACGATCCCCGCCATGTCGAAGGGGTCCTGCACGTAGTGCACATAGGTGTCGCGCCCCGCGGGCAGCTCGCCGCGCAGCGCGAAGGGCGCGCGGCCCGCCATCAGCAGCACGGGCAGGCGCGAGCGGCGCAAATTGTGCATCGCCATCGCCGCATTGGCCGTGCCGGCATCCACATGCACCAGCACCGCCTGGCCGCGCCCCGTCTGCATGGCGTAGCCGCCGGCCATGTGCACCGCGACATTCTCGTGCGGCACGGAGATCACCTGCGGCGCCGGCAGGCCATGCGCCTCGCGCCGCGCCAGTTCCTCGACGATCGTGACATGGTCGGTGCCGAGATTGGCGAAGAGGATCTGCTGCCCGTTCTCGATCAGGCCTTCGATCAGAAGATCGGCGGCGGTGCGGCGTGCCATGGGCATTCTCCCTGCGCGGTACGGTCGCAAAGCCGGCCGCCAAGTGCAACGTCCGATCATCGTGGTTGCGTCGCGATGGCAAAGCGCCCATATGGGGCGCGTCACCTCGTCCCGGTTCGGCCGACATCCTTGCTCGCAAAGGGCAACCGAGCCGCCTCCCGTGCCTGAAGCGAAGGTTGGCCCGCTTTGCGATCCCCGCGGGCGGTAACTCTTTTCAACCGGAGCAACGGCAAATGGCCAGCGGTACCGTGAAGTGGTTCAACACGACGAAGGGCTACGGCTTCATCCAGCCTGATGACGGCAGCAAGGATGTGTTCGTGCACATCTCCGCCGTGCAGAAGGCCGGCATGCAGGGGCTGAACGAGGGCGACAAGCTCGAATTCGACCTCGAGCGCGGGCGCGAGGGCAAGGTCTCGGCCGGCAACATCAAGCGCGTCTGATCGCGCAACGACCGGGGGCGGCGATCGGCCGTCCCCGTTTCTCTTCCCAGACGTCAGGAGGCACGTGATGGCACGCAAGCCGAATTACGGCCTGCAGCGGGCCGATGTGAACCGCTCCAAGCAGGCGAAGAAGGAAGAGAAGCAGCGGGAGCGCGAGGAAGCCGTCGCGCGCCGCAAGGCGGAGCAGGCCGCCCGCGAGTCCAAGGACCCGCCGCAGGACTGATCCGCTCCCTCATCCACCGCAGGAGCCACTGCCATGGCGAAACCCGCCAGCAAGCAGCAATTCGTGCTGTTCGACGTGCACTACGAGGACGGCAGCCAGCGATCCAACCGCAAGGTCCCCGCCGAGCTGCTGGGCGGCCTTGACGGTGACGAGCCCGCGCGCAAGGTGATCGAGGCGCAGGACAACGAGATCGCCAAGGCATCAGGCAGGAACCCGCTGGCGATCGCGAAGATCGTCCGTTCGGGCGGCAAGCGGAAATAGCCGCCGCCCGCGCGGCGCCTATTCCGCCGCGCGCGCCGCCTGCACCAGCGGCACCACCCCGGGCAGTGCGGCGCCCTTCCAGAGCGACTCCAGCAGCGCCTTCGCCGCCACATCGCCCACCGCCGGCCCCGCGAGTTCCAGGAACTTCTCGCCGAGATCGGCGTCCGAGAGCGGCGCGTCCGGATCGCCCTTGCGTGTCGGCTGGTATTGCGAGACCTGGCGGCCATCCTTCAGCGTGATGGTCACGCGCGCCGAGCGCCTGGACGGGAAGGCCGCCGCGCAATCCGGATCGATCGCGACCGTGATCTTCGGCATCAGCGCACGGATGTCCGGATCCGTGATGCGCTCCGGCTCGAAGGCCGCGAGGCGCACGCCGCCGTATAGCAGCATCGTGGCCACGGTGAACTGGGTGGAGAAGCGGCAGTCCTGTTCGGTCTTCGCGGTCGGGCGGTCGCAGACCTCCTTCGTCGCCTTGTAGCCGCCGACGGCGACCTGCTGCACCTCGCCGGCCGCGAAGCCGTGCACGCGCTGGAGTTCGCGCACCGCGTCCAGCGCGGCGAAGATGTGCCCGCAGCACCCATGGTTCTTGAAGGTCATGTCGGTGATGGCGAAGGGTTTTCCCAACCCCGCCAGCGCCGTCTCCCACTTGCCGGTGTCCTCGCTGGTCGCGGCGGCGAAGCCCGCGGGACCGTGCAGCACATCCAGCGCGCCGGTCATGCCGCGGGACGCCGCCATCGCCGCCAGCGCGCCTGCTTCGGCGGCGTGGCCGGGATGCAGCGGCTTCGACATGCCCTCGCCGCGGAAGGCCTGCTGCAACCCGCCGGCCATGGTGGCGGCCGTCGCGATGGCATGCGCGGTCTTCCCGGCATCGCAGCCCAGCAGCACGGCGGTCGCGGCCGCCGCGCCGAAGGTGCCGATCGTGCCGGTCGTATGCCAGAAATTGTAGTGCGAGGGCTGCACCGCCACGCCGATGGTGCAGGAGACATCGTAACCCGCGACGAGCGCCCGCAGCAGCGCGGCCATGTCCGCGCCGCGCGTCTGCGCCGCGGCGAGCGCCGCCGCGATCGTCGGGCAGCCCGGGTGATAGACGGCACGTCGAAAAATGTCGTCGAACTCGACGATGTGGCTCGCCGTACCGTTCAGCAGCGCGGCGTGGCGGACCGGCACGCGCCGGCCGCTCACATAACAGATGGCACCGCCGCCGCCCCGCACCTCGTCCTCCAGCGCCGCCGAGATCAGCGTCGCCGGTGGGCGCGACGCTCCGGCCAGCAGGGCCGCGAACCAGTCCACCAATGCGCGGCGCGCATGGCGGTCGAGTTCTTCCGTCAGCGGCGCGCTGCGCCAGGACGCGGCGTGATCGGCAAGGACAAGAAGCGGATTGGTCATCGGTCTATCCCTCACGCGTTGCCGCGCAGGACCTCCTGGTTGATGACGACATCAGGGTCCAGCCTGCCCTGGAAATGCTGGAAGATGCTCTCGACGCAGGAGAGGCCCATGCGGCGCAGCCCCTGTTCGGTCGCCGCCGCCGAATGCGGCGACATCACCAGGTTCGGCACGCCGAGCAGCGGGTTTTTCGGAGACAGCGGCTCCTCCCAGAACACGTCGAGACCGGCGCCGGCGAGATGGCCGGTCTTCAGCGCCGCGGCCAGCGCCTCCTCCTCCACCAGCGTGCCGCGGGCGGTGTTCACATAGACCGCGCCGGGCTTCATGGCGGCGAAGAATGTCTTGTTCACCATCCCTCGCGTCTCGGTGTTGCTCGGCAAATGCGTGGTCACCACATCGGCCAGCGCCAGCCCTTCCTGCAAGGTCTTCACCGGCGTGCAGCCGGCGCCCTTCACCGTGTTGCGCGGCACATAGGGATCGAAGACCAGCACGTTCATCCCGAAGGCCAGGCAAAGCCGCGCCACGCGCGCGCCGATGCGGCCAAAGCCCACGACCAGCACCGTGGATCCTGCCAGGTCGAACATCGGCAGCTTCGCCGAGGCTCCCCAGTCCATCGCCTTGGTCTTCGCATCGTAGTCCACGGTGCGGCGCGCCAGGTTCAGCATGAACATCATCGCGTGCTCGGCGACGGAGACGGCGTTCGCTTCCGGCGTCACGGTCAGCGGGATGCCGCGCTCGGTCAGCGCCGGCACATCCACCGCGTCATAGCCCACCCCGTGGCGCGCGCAGATGGAGAGCATCGGAGAATTGTCGAGAAAGGCGCGGTCGATCCTCGTCGCGCGGACGATGATCGCCTCGCCGGTCTTCATCGGCTCGCGCATCGTCTCGGGCGTCGGGTTCTCCAGCACCGTGACCGTGTAGCCCGGCTCCGCCTTCAGGCGGGCCATGGCGTCGGGATGCAGCGGGCGCAGGCAGACGACGTGGGGCATCTTGAAAAGATCCTTATTCGGCGGTGGCGCCGGACAGGCGCACCATCTCGGTCCATTTCGGGATTTCTGTGCGGATGAAGGCCGCGAACTCGGCAGGCGTCGAGCCCACCGGCTCGCTGCCCTGCTCGGCCAGGCGCGCGCGAAGATCCGGCGTGCGCAGCGCGGCGGCCGCTTCCTCGGCGATGCGCACGATGGCCGCGGGCGGCGTGCCGGCGGGCGCGATCAGGCTGTTCCACAGCGCGACCTCGAAACCCGGCACGGTCTCGGCGACCGTCGGGATCTCCGGCAGCAGCGCCGACCGCCGCGCAGTGGTGATGGCGAGCGGGCGGAGCTGGTTCGCGCGCACCTGGGCGATCACCTCGACCAGCGGGCTGAAGATCATCTGGATGCGGCCGGCGACGAGGTCCGTCACCGCCGGCGCACCGCCGCGATAGGGCACGTGCTGGAGTTCGAGATTGGCGCGCGCGGCAAACAGCGCGCCCGCGATATGCTGCGACGTGCCCGACCCGGCACTGCCATAGTTGATCTGCCCGGGCCGCGCGCGGGCCAGCGCAACAAGTTCGGCCAGGGTGTTCGCCGGCACGCCGGGGTTCACGACCAGGAGATTCGGCACGAAGGCCACCTGCGTGATCGGCGCGAAGTCGCGCAGCGCGTCGAAGGGCAGGCTGCGATAGAGCGCCTGGTTCGCCGCGACGATGCCGCTGGTCGCCATGAACAGCGTGTAGCCATCGGGCGCCGAGCGCGCGACGTGTTCGGCCGCCACGTTGCCGCCGGCGCCTGGACGGTTGTCGATGACGAAGGGCTGGCCAAGCCGGTCGGCCAGCGCCGTCGCCACCAGCCGCGCCGTGACATCCGTGCTGCCGCCGGCCGCGAAGGGCACGACGACGCGCACGGGCTTCTCCGGCACCCAGCGCTGCTGCGCGCGCGCCGGCAGGGCCACCCCGGCGGCGGCCACACCCAACAGAAGCGAACGACGGTCCATGGTTCCGTTCCTCCGGACTTCCGCGGGGCGTTGGCCGCCCTCGCGGGGGATCACAGCTGGTGGTGCGCCTCCGGCCCCAGAATCGCCTCGCGCATCCGTGCCTGGAGGAAGGAACCCTCGCGCGGCGGCAGGACCAGCTTCTTGCTCGTCGCGTCGATCTTGCAGACCGCGAAGAACGGACCGTTCCCGGCGTGGATCGCCTTGTGCACGGCGGGCACCTCCTCGGGCTTCGTCACGAACATCGTGTGCTTGAAGCCCGCACCCTTGGCCATGGTCACCAGGTCCACGCCATGCTTGGTCGCAGTCTCCTGCATCCCCGTCTCGCCATAGTGCTCGTTGTCCTGCACGACGATCGAGAGATTCTTCGGCGCCTGCACCGCGATGGTCGCCAGCGCGCCGATGCCCATCAGCATCTCGCCGTCGCCGGTGATGACCAGGACCTTCCTGTTCGGCTGCGCGAGCGCGAGGCCGAGGCCGATCATGGCGGCGCCGCCCATGCCGCCCCAGAGCGGCAGGTTTTCTGCGCGATCGCCGACCGCCGTGATGTCCCAGGCAGGCGCGCCGAGGCCCGCGATGACCAGCATGTCGCCGCGGTCCTTGAGCAGCGCGGCCGTCAATTCGCGCCGGTCGAGCTTTCCGGAGGGAGCCAGCATCGCTCTCAGTCCTTCCCGAAGGTCTTGGCGCCCAGCAGGCGCTGCCCGATCAGCGTGGCCGTGGGGCGATAGGTGTTGAAGGCGAGGCGGATGGTCGCATCCACCGTGGGCTCGATGTCGCGCGCCTCGTCGGCGCGCCTGACCAGCGTGCCCATGGCTTCCAGCACGGCCTGGGTCGCATTGCCCATCGGCACCTGGGCCGGGTTGAACTCCCCGAAATCGCCCCGCATCGTCACCAGCATCGGCATCGGGCAGCGGTGCAGGATCGATAGCGACAGCATGTTCACCACGTTGCCCACGCCCGAGGACTGCATCAGCAGGATGCCCTTGTCGCCGCCGAGCCAGGCGCCCTGCAGCATGGCGACGCCCTCCTCCTCGGTCGTCAGCGTGACCACCTTCATCGCGTTGTCGGCGAGGCAGCGCTTGATCAGCCGGGAATGCCCGGCATCGGGGACGAGAGCGACCTGGCGGATGTTGTGCTTCTTGAGCAGGTCATAGATCTGGTCGGGCCAGGCCGCTTCCGCGTCCGGCGCCTTGTCGATGGCGTTCGGGTCCATAGTGTCCTCGTTCAAGGGTGCGGAACATCGGCCGGGACGGCCGGTCTGGCAAGACGCTTGCCAGTTCGGCCATGATGGGATGGTCCGCATGGCGAAAGGGCGGGAATGGGCTTCGCGCACAGCGTCGGCGGCACGACGTACCGCTTCGGCGACCTGGCCACGCTGCTGGCCCGCGCCACGCCGCACCGCTCGGGCGACGCGCTCGCCGGCATCGCGGCGGAGAGTGCGGCCGAGCGCGTGGCCGCCCAGCGCGCGCTGGCCGACCTGCCGCTGAGCCATTTCCTGAACGACGTCGTGGTGCCCTACGAAGCCGATGAGATCACGCGGCTGATCCTGGACCGGCACGACGCCGCCGCCTTCGCGCCGGTGCGCAGCCTCACGGTCGGCGGCTTCCGCGACTTTCTGCTGGCCGGGACGACCGACGAGGCCGTGCTGGCGGCGTTGCGCCCCGGCCTGACGCCGGAGATGGTGGCGGCGGTCGCAAAAATCTGCCGCCAGCAGGACCTGATCGCCATCGCGCAGAAGTGCCGGGTGATCACGCGCTTCCGCAACACCATAGGCCTGCCTGGCCGGCTTTCCATCCGCCTGCAGCCCAATCACCCGACCGACGATCCGCGCGGCGTTGCCGCCTCGGTGCTCGACGGACTGCTGCTTGGCGCCGGCGATGCGGTGATCGGCGTGAACCCGGCCACCGACAACGTCGAAGCGGTGATGCGACTCACAGAAATGCTGGACACGGTGCGCGACCGCTTCGCCATCCCGACTCAGACCTGCGTGCTGTCGCATGTGACGACGACCATGGTCGCGATGGAACGCGGCGCGCCTGTCGATCTGGTGTTCCAGTCGGTCGGCGGGACCGAAGGCGTGAACCGCGCCTTCGGCGTCTCACTGGCGCTGCTGACCGAGGCGCGCGAGGCGGCGCTGGCGCTGAAGCGCGGCACGCTGGGCGACAACGTCATGTATTTCGAAACCGGCCAGGGCAGCGCGCTGTCCGCCGATGCGCATCATGGCGTGGACCAGCAGACGCTGGAAGTGCGCGCCTATGCCGTCGCCCGCGAATTTTCTCCATTGCTGGTCAACAGCGTGGTGGGCTTCATCGGCCCGGAGTACCTCTACGACGGCAAGCAGATCATCCGCGCGGGGCTGGAGGATCATTGCTGCGGCAAGCTGCTCGGCCTGCCCATGGGCGTCGATGTTTGCTACACCAACCACGCCGAGGCCGACCAGGACGACATGGACGCGCTGCTGACGCTGCTCGCCGTCGCGGGCGTGACCTATGTGATGGGCGTGCCGGGCGCGGATGACGTGATGCTCGCCTACCAATCCACCAGCTTTCATGACGGACTCTACGCGCGCGCTGCGCTGGGCAAGGCGCCGGCGCCGGAATTCGCCGAATGGCTGGCACGCATGGGCATCGGCGCGGACGCCGAGACGATTCCCGCCCGGCTTTCGCCGGCGCTGATCGGCCTCGCATGATCGCGCCCGCGCTCTGGCGCGACCTGCGCCGCTTCACCGATGCACGCGTCGGCCTCGGCCGCAGCGGCAACGGCATGCCGACCGCGGCGCATCTGGAATTCCAGGAAGCGCATGCCCGCGCGCGGGATGCCGTGCACTCCGCGCTTGATGTGGCGGCGCTGGAAGCCGCGCTGGCACCGATCGGCCCGCCGGTGCTGCGCGTGCGGAGCGCCGCGCCGGATCGCCGCACCTATCTGCTGCGCCCCGATCTCGGCCGCCGGCTGCGCGATGCGGACCGCGCCGCGCTCAAGCCCGCGCCTGGGACGGTCGCGTTCATCGTCGCCGACGGTCTCTGCGCGACCGGCGTGCAGGACCATGCGGCGCCCCTCCTCGCGCGACTGATTCCCGCGCTCCACCGGATACTGCTCGCGCCCGGTCCCATCGTCATCGCCGAACAGGGCCGCGTCGCGCTGGGCGACGACATCGCCGAAGCCTTGCAGGCGCAGGCGGCCGTGGTGCTGATCGGCGAACGCCCGGGCCTCTCCGCCACCGAAAGCCTCGGCCTCTACATCACCTGGGGCGCGTGCCGCGGCCGCACGGATGCCGAGCGCAACTGCATCAGCAATGTCCGCCCCGCCGGCCTCTCCTACGACGACGCCGCGGCCAAGGCGCTCTGGCTGCTCGGCGCTGCGCGCGCGCTGGGCGCGACCGGCGTCGCGCTCAAGGACGAGATGCCGGCCGGGGGCCTGCCCGCGCCATGATTCGTGTCACCCATCGCATCAGCCTGGACGATGACGAGTTGCAGGAAGACTTCCTGCGCGCCTCCGGCCCTGGCGGGCAGAACGTCAACAAGCTGGAAACCGCCGTCCAGCTGCGCTTCGACGCGGCGAATTCGCCGAACCTGCCGGAGGCGGTGAAAGCGCGCCTGAAAACCCTCGCCGGCCGACGCATGACGAAGGACGGCGTCCTCATCATCACCGCCCAGCGCCACCGCACGCGCGAACGCAATCGCGACGACGCGCTGGAGCGCCTGCTGGACCTGATCCGCGAGGCCGCGACGCCCCCGCCGCCGCCGCGCCGCCCGACCAGGCCCACGCGCGCCAGCAAGGAGCGGCGGCACGAACAAAAGACGCGCCGCGCCGGCATCAAGCAGATGCGCGGCAAGCCCGTGACGGACTGATCAGGGAGAACACCCGATGAGCGGCATCACCATCTACCACAACCCCGGCTGCAGCACATCGCGCAACGTGCTCGCCGCCATCCGCGAGAGTGGCGCGGACCCTCGGGTGATCGAATACCTGAAGACGCCGCCGACGCGCGCGGAGCTGAAGGCGTTGCTCAAGCGCGCGGGACTCACCGTGCGCGACATCCTGCGGAAGAAGGCGCCGCCCTATGCGGAACTCGCCCTCGACAACCCCTCGCTGACGGACGAGCAACTCTTCGCGGCGATCGAGCAGCATCCCGTGCTGATCGAGCGCCCGATCGTCGCGACGGCGAAGGGCGTGCGCCTCTGCCGCCCCAGGGAGAAGCTCGCAGACATCCTATAGCTACAGCATCTGCCCGCCATCGACGATGATGGTCTGGCCCGTCACCCAGCGGGCCAGCGGGCTCGCCAGGAACAGCACCACATCCGCCACTTCCTCCGGCGCGCCAAGCCGGCCGAAGGGGATGCTGTTCAGGATGGTGTTGTAGAGCTTCGGGTCGCTGGTCCTGCGCGACTCCCACGACCCGCCCGGAAACTCGATGCTGCCCGGCGCGACCGCATTCGCGCGGATGCCGCGCTTCGCATACATCGCCGCCTGCGACTGCGTGTAGTTGATCAGCAGCGCCTTCACCGCGGCATAGGCCGGCGTGCGCAGGCTCGGCCGATACCCCGAGATGGACGACACGTTCACGATGCAGCCGCGCGACGCTTCGAGCTGCGGCAGCGCGGCACGCGTCGCGCGCACCGTCGCCATGACGTCCACGGACAGGCCCTGCGCCCAGTGTTCCTCCGTGTCCTGGCTGCCGAAGCCGGAGGCGTTGTTCACCAGCACGTCCACACCGCCCAGCGTCGCGACGGCGCCCGCGACCCAGGCCTCGATCGCCGTCCTGTCGGCCAGGTCGCAGATCGCCGCATGCGCCGTCACCCCCCTGGCCGCGATGTCTGCGCGCGTCGCCTCCAGCGGGCCAGGAGACCGGGCGCAGATGGATACGCTCGCCCCCTCCGCGGCGAAGCCCATGGCAACGGAACGGCCGATGCCGCGGCTGCCGCCCGCCACCAGCACGCGCTTGCCCGAGAAATCGAATCCCATGGCCAGATCTCCTCATCTCCCGTCCCGATCCTCGCCCGTCGCGTCGCGCCTGGCCAGGGGCGCTTCGGCCTCGCCTTGCAACGGTCAGCACCTTCCGGCATCACGCCACGGCCCCGGGAGAGAGGCGCGGCCGTATGCAGATCCTGTTCATCCACCAGAACTTTCCGGCGCAGTTCGTGCACCTGGCCACGGAGCTGGCGAAGAATCCGGCGAACAAGGTCTTCGGCCTGGGCGAGAACCCCAACCGTCCGCCGAAGGACGTGGTGCATGCGCGCTACAAGAAGCCCGATCCCGCCGGCGACCGCACGCACCGCTACCTGCGCCTGACCGAGGCCGCGATCCGGCGCGCACAGACCGCCACCCAGGCCTGCTGGTCGCTGAAGCAGCGGGGCGTGAACCCCGACATCGTCTATTGCCATCCGGGCTGGGGCGAAGGCCTCTATCTGCGCGACGTGTTTCCCGACGCGCGCATCGTGCAGTACTGCGAGTTCTACTACCGCAGCCACGGCGGTGATGTCGGCTTCGAGCCCGGGAAGGAAGTCAGCCTCGACGAGATGGCGCGCGTGCGCACCATGAACCTGCCGCAGATCCTCGCCCTCGAGGCGGCGGACTGGTGCACCAGCCCCACCCTGTGGCAACGGAGCCGCTATCCCGAATGGGTCAGGCGCATGACCTCGGTGATCCACGAAGGCGTGGATCCCGACTTCTCCACGCCCGATGGCCCCGCGCAGGTGCAGTTGCCCGACGGACGAACGCTCGGCCCGGAGGAGGAAGTGGTGACCATGGTCGCCCGCAACCTCGAACCGTATCGCGGCCTGCGCACCTTCCTCCACGCCCTGCCCGAGATCTTCGCCAGGCGGCCCAGGGCGCAGGCGCTGCTCGTCGGCGCCGATGAACGGGGCTACGGCCCCATGCCGGCCGACGGCAAGAATTGGCGCGAGACCATCCTGGCCGAGCTCGGCGAGACGCTCGATCTCTCCCGCGTCCACTTCGCGGGCCGGCTGCCGCATGCGGTGCTGCAATGCGTCTTCCGCCTGTCGAAGGCGCATGTCTACCTGACCTTCCCCTTCGTGCTCTCCTGGTCGATGGTCGAGGCGATGTCCTGCGGCGCGCTCGTGATCGGCTCGTCAACGCCGCCGGTCGAGGAAGTGCTGCAGCATGGCGAGAACGGGCTTCTCGTCCCCTTCTTCGACACGGCCGCGCTCGCCGAGACCGTGGTTCAGGCGCTGTCGAAGCCCGACGACTACGCGCCGCTCCGCGCCGCGGCGCGCCGGACAGCGCTCGAGCAGTTCCACCTCCGGGATGTCATCCTGCCCAGGCAGGTGGCCTTGATGGAGGCGCTGGCGCAAGGCGTCCCCCCCGCCAGCATCATCCCGCCGCCGATCGGCTGACGCCATCGATCCGTGCGCGCGCCCGAGGCACGGGCGATATCGCGCAACCAGGGGCATGCACGGGAAGAGCTTCGGCCATCGTCACCACCCTGCCGTGCGGCAGGCCAAGGATCGCCCGGCCGGCGCAACAGGAGACGCGCCATGGCTTGAAGCCCCGGCCGCGATGCGCGAGGCTCGCCGCGCCCCGATATCGAGGAAGCGACCATGGCCTGGCTCCCCGAACCCGATCCGAAATCCGTGCCGGAAGTGACCGCGACCTTCGAGCGCGTGCAGAAGAGCCGCGGCTGGGTCTCCAACCTGATGCGGTCGCTGGCGCATGCGCCTGACGGCCTGCACCAGTACGCTGCGCTCGGCCATTACTGCCGGTATGGCACGCAGCTGACGGAGATCCAGCGCGAGCTGATCATCTGCATCATCGGCCGTCACATCCATTACGCGGCCACGCATCATGGCGGCCTCGCCTTGCAGATCGGCATCACCCAGGCCCAGCTCGATGCGATCAAGCAGGACCGCACGCCTGCCGACCTGCCGGCCGCGGATCGTGCGCTCTGCGACTACGTCTTCGCCTTCGCCTCCTTCAAGGGCGTGCCGGAGGCCGTGCGCAACGCGACCCAGCAGCATTTCACGCCGCGCCAGATCACCGATATCGGGCTCATCGCCTCCTACTACCTCGCCGCCGGCTCGCTCATCATGGCGCATGACGTGCAGGTCGAGCCGCCGGAGGTGCTGCAGATCGAACTCGACTGGCAGAAGCACACCATGGCGACGCGGAAGCCGGGATCATGATCTCGCGCCGGGCTGCCCTCGGCTCGGCGGCGCTGCTGGCGGGCCCTGCTCGCGCGCAAGGGGCTTGGCCGCAGCGGTCCATCACGGTGCTGGTCGGCTACCCGGCGGGCGGCGCGAACGACATCGTGGCCCGCACGGTCGGCGCGAAGATGAGCCAGTCGCTCGGCCAGCCGATCGTCGTCGAGAATCGCGGCGGCGCGGCCGGCACGGTCGCCGCGGCGCAGGCCGCGCGCGCGGCGCCCGATGGCTACAACCTCTTCATGTGCGGCGGCGCGCATGCGCTGGCGCCGAGCCTGTTCCGCTCGCTCTCCTACGACATCGCGAACGACTTCCGCGCCATCAGCCTCTGCGGCACCTCCTCCTATGTGCTGGTCGTGCATCCGTCCGTGCCGGCCCAGGATCTCGGCCAGTTCATCGCCCATGCGCGCGCCAATCCGGGGCGGCTGAACTATGCCTCTTCCGGCGTCGGCGCGCCGCCGCATCTGTGTGCCGTGCTGTTCGCGCTGCGGACCGACACGCGCATGGAGCATGTTCCCTTCCAGGGCGATACGGATGCGCTGAACGCGCTGGTCGCGGGCCATGTGCAGCTGGGCTTCATGTCGATCTCGGCGGCCCGTTCGCTGATCGAGGCGGGGCGGCTGCGCGCCCTTGGCGTGACGGACACGGCGCGCAGCCCGGCGCTGCCCGATGTGCCGACCATCCAGGAGAGCGGGGTCGCGGACTATCGCGTCTCGACCTGGTGGGGTCTGCTCGCGCCGCGCGGCACGCCCGAGGAGATCATCGCCCGCGCCCATCGCGCCTGTGCCGATGCGTGCCGACATCCGGAGGTCGTGCAGCGCTTCCTCGGCCTCGGCATCACCGCGGTCGGCAATTCGCCCGACGAGTTCCAGCAATTCATCCGCGAGGAGGTGGTACGCTTCGCCGCCCTCGCCCGCGCCGCCGGAGTGCAGCCGCAGTGACCCTGTTCGTCCGCCTCGCCGATGTCTGGCGCGGCCCCGCCGTGGAGAGCGTGCATCAGGGGATCGCCGTGGTCGC
>JAYRQX010000714.1:0-4626 GCA_041910415.1 Acetobacteraceae bacterium
AACCCCGCCGTGCGCGCGCGGCTTCAGGAGATGGGCTTCGTCGTGCAGGTCAGCACGCCGGCGGAGTTCGACCGCAGCCTGTCGGAGACCGAGGCGCGCTTCGCGGAGGTGATCGCCGCCGCCGGCATCCGCGCCGAGGACGGATGATACCGGCTTGCCGATGGTTTGACCTGCGGCCCGCAGGGCCGAGGCGCCGAACGGCGCCCGGCGCATGAGGGTATGCAAAGATGAATACCAGCGGTCGAAGCATTCGGCCGTTGGTATGAGGGGCACAAAGTCAATCCCTTGTGCAGCGGGTAGGAGGCGTTGGCATGCTGCGCTCGGGTCCGCGCGCGATCGCTTCCTCCGATAGAGGTCTCTACGCACACCGGATGGCGGATGGAGCAGTGCGCGCCGGGGAATGTCGGAAGTCTTTCAGGGTAGCCTCGCGGCGCCTTGGCGCCGCCGTCGCGGTGAACCCAGTTCTGCCGAGCTTGATCTTCCGGCATATTCCTCCCCCTGCCGTGTTGAAACATGTCCCCGTTTCTTTTCGGCGGGAATTGATGGTGCAAGTCTCTCAATATCCTGCATGAACAGGGGAAGCGTCCGTCCTGCAGCCTGACCCGGCGCCACATGGCCGACCAGCGCCGCGCCGAGGTGGTCGGCATCTTTCCCTCCGAGGCCTCGATCATCCGCCTCATTGGCGCGATCCTGCTCGAGGCCAGCGACGAATGGCAGATGCAGCACCGCGACAGGGGCGCCGAGGCCATGGGCGAGATGCTCAATCCGCCATCCACCAACGAAACCCCGCGGCGTCCACCCAAGGCCGCCAGAGCCGTGGCCACCTTCCGCCATGGCGTGGTCCACGGACCTCCATGGCATCGCTGTTGTTCTAGCCCGGACGACGATCGATGAAGTCGAGCACCGCGCGGGCGCAGAGGTCCGGATGCGTCGCAGCGACATGGTAGGAATCGCCGGGCACCACCATCAGTTCCGAGCCGGGGATGGTCTTTTGCCAGGCGCGCACGCTCTCGACAGAGCCCAGCCCGCTGCCATCGGTGGTGATGACGAGTGTCGGGCAGGCGATGGCAGGCAGATCGGCACGCACATCGATGCCGGGTACCGAGCGGATGAATCCCAGCTGGGTCGAGAGCGGCGTGCGCCCCATCAGCGTCGCCCAGCCTTCCATGAACGCGGGCGACGCCGTGCTGCCGAGGCGGCCGGGCATGGTCCAGCGCGCCCAGCTTTCCACGCCATGCTGCTCGATATGGGCAAGCCAGGATGCGGCGCGATCGCCGAGCGACACCTCGCCGGATACCAGGCCACCGACGACGGTCAGCGAGCGCAGGCGATCCGCGTGCCGCGCCGCGAGGCGCATGGCGATGGGGCAGGCGATCTTGGCTGCGACCAGGTGGAAGCGACCGAGGCCGAGCATGTCGGCGAGGCGGATGAAGTCGCCGATGATGCCGTCCGGAGACCAGGCGTAGCCGAGCGGCATCGGCGTGGACCGGCCGAAGCCGCGCATGTCGGGACGCACGACGCGGAAGCGGCGGCCGAGATGGGGCATCCAGGCATTCCACGCCTCACCGCTTTCGGCGTTGCCGTGCAGGAGGAGCATCGTCTCGGGCGTGTCCCACGTATCGGCGAAGCAGTCGTCGCGGTAGGCCATTTCGAGGTCGGGCGCGATGCGGGCGGTCAGCATGGCGGCTGCGGATCCTATTCCGGCTGGATGCCGGCGTTGCGGATGACATCGGCCCATTTGGCGATGTCCTCGCGAATGCGGCGGGCGAAGCTCTCGGGGTCGCTCGGCGCGGGATCGGCGCCCTGCTGGGCCAGCTGCCGCAGCACCTCGGGCTCGGCGAGGATGGCGACGATCTCGCGGTTCAGGCGGGTGACGATCGGGGCGGGCGTGGCAGCCGGGGCGAGGATGCCGTTCCAGCCCAGCACCTCGTAGCCGGGCAGGCCGGATTCATCGACTGTCGCCACGTCAGGCAGCAGCCGCGACCTCTCGCGCGTGCTGACTCCGAGGGCGCGGAGGCGCCCTTCGCGAATATGGGGCAAGGCGGTGATCGGCGGATCGAAGAAGAGCGAGACTTCGCCGCGGATCAGCGCGGTCTGCGCGGCCGGGGCGCTGCGATAGGGCACGTGCGTCAGCTCGATGCCGGCCATGGAGCGGAACAGCTCTGCGCCGAGATGGCCGAGGCTGCCCGCGCCGACCGAGGCGTAGGTCAGCCTGTCCCGGCGCGCCAGGGCGATGAGCTCGCGCACGTCGCGCGCGGCCAGGCCGGGCGGAGCGAGGATGACGAGCGATACGGTCGTCACGGTGGTGATGGGCGCGAAATCGCGCACCGTGTCGTAGGGCAGGCTCACCTTCAGGCTCGGGTTCACGGGGTGGCTCGGAAAGACCATCAGCAGCGTGTGGCCATCGGGCGCCGCACGGGCGACCGCTTCCGTGCCCACGATGCCGCTGGCGCCGGGGCGGTTCTCGATCACGACGGGCTGCCCGAGGCGGTCCGTCAGGCGGGCGGCAACAATGCGTGCGAGGATGTCGGTGATGCCGCCGGCGCCGGTGGGCACGACGATACGCACCGGACGCGTCGGATAATCCTGACCCAGCGCACCCGCGAATGGGATGAGTGAAAACAGGGCGCCACTGGCTGCCCGCCGGCCAAGACGCATGGACGTTCCCCGGTTTCCCTGGCGTTGAATCATCGGCGGAGCGCGAGCGCTGTCAAGCTGGCGTGGTCGCAACTCCGAAGCGCTCTCTCCGTCGCCAAGGCGCAGTCAATGGCCGAATCCACCGTCATCCCGGGCGCGGGAGCAATCGGCGGCACGATCGGCGCGCATCTGGCCCGGGCAGGCCATGACGTTGTCTTCGTGGACGCGGTGCCCGAGCGTGTCCGGGACGTTCTCGCCGGCCGCCGCACCATCTCCCTGATGCGGCCGACGAAGCCGCCATATCGAGGTAGTCATCCGTTCGCCCGGCGGGCTAGTTCTGGGCCATGCATGATGATCTGCTCCTGACGGAGAGCGGCCTGCGCCGGGGTGAGACTCTCGTCCTCCATCCGCAAACCCTGCGCTGGCTGACCACCGACCAGCCTCCCGGCCCCGGCCGCCGCGTCTCGGCGACCGACGCTGCGCGCTGGATCCTCGCGGACGGCAGGGGGCGGCGGCTCCCGGTGGCGATCATCGGGCCGCGCGACCCGACGCCGCGCGCACTCGCCGATGCGGAAGCCGTGGCACGCGCGCTGGCGCTGATCGGCTTCCCATTGCTCTGCGGCGGACGCGAAGGCGCGATGGAAGCGGCCTCCCGCGGCTGCGCCGAGGCCGGCGGTCTCATGATCGGCCTGCTGCCGTCGGATGACTGGCGCGAAGCGAACGGGCATGTCGCGATCCCCATCGCTACCGGGATCGGCGAGGCGCGCAATGCGGTGATCGCGACCGCCGCCTTCGCCCTGGTCTCGGTGGGCGGGCGCGCGGCTCCCGTGAGTTACGGCACGATCAGCGAGATGGCCTTCGGCCTGCGTCACGGACGCCTGGTCATCGGCATGGAGGACGCGCCGGACCTGCCGGGCGTGGTGCGCTGCGCGACGGCCGAGGAGGCCGCCGCGCGCGTCGCGGCACGCTATCTCGCGCTCGACTGATCAGCCCCGCATCAGCGCGGCCGTCTGCGACACCATGCGCTCGAGCCCCGCCCCGGGGGCGATATCGCCGCGCATCACCGCGGTCAGCACCTCCTGCTGCATGCGGTGGATGCGCGGGCCGTTGGCGCCGTAGTCTTCCCACGGCAGCGACTTGTCGGCCTGCATGGCGGCGGCGCGGGCATTCGGATTCTCGCGATACCAGGCGCCCAGGAATTCCTCGCCCGTGGCGCGCAGGTTGGTCGGCAGGTAGCCGGTCATCTGCACGGCGGTCTTCTGCGCCTCGGGACCGGTGGAGAACTTCACGTAGCGCCAAGCTGCGTCGCGCTTCGCCGCATCCCGCGTCGTGATGACGGCGGCGTTGCCGCCGGTCGGCACGCCGCCGCGCGCCGCGTCGGTGATGGGGTACGGCGCGGTGCGCAGCGGGAAGCGGCCGCCGACCAGGCCGGTGATGACGCCAAGCCGCGCCGGGCTGTCGAAGATGATGCCGGTGCCGCCGGTGGCGAATTGCTGCCGGTTCTGGTCATCGCCGATCAGGCCCATGCCGGTATCGCTCACGAAGCGCCGCGTCAGGGTGATGGCGGCGCGGCCGGCCGCATCGCCGAAGGCGGGCGCGTTGCCGGCGGCGTTCAGCATGCGCCCGCCCCCCTGCTGCACCAGCGCCTGCCACAGCCAGTCGCTGTCGAAGGAGTTCACGTAGTAGGACACGCCCATCGCCTGCGGCACCGCGGCCTTGATGGCCGCGCCGAGTGCGACCACCGCATCCCAGCTCGCCGGGAAGGCATCCGGGTTGCCGCCGCCGCGCGTGACGAGCTCGGGATTGTAGTAGGCGATGGGCGAGGAGGCGTTGAACGGGATGCCGACCTGCCGGCCATCCACCTGGCCGAGGGCGAGCATGCGTTCGGCGAAATTCTGGCTCTTCCAGGCCGGGCCTTCGGCGGCGATCAGCGGGCCGAGATCGGTGATCTGGTTGCGCTGCCCGAGCGTGCGGGCGAGTTCCGGCAGG
>JAYRQX010000715.1:0-1640 GCA_041910415.1 Acetobacteraceae bacterium
CGCCATAGGCGGCCGGCACGCCGCCGGCCTGGCCGACGAGCTGTGCGAAGCGGCGACGGGTGAGGGGGCGGTCCGGGCGCATGGCGCGGAGCCTATCACGCCCCGCGCAGCGCCGCCTGCACTGCCGTATCCAGCGCCGCAAGAAAGCGTGACCGGTCTGCCTGCGTCATCGGCGCCGGCCCGCCGGGCGCGACGCCGCTTTCGCGCAGATGCTGTGAGAGCGCCCGCCCGGCGAGGCGGCTGCCGATATTGTCATCCGTGAAAGGGATGCCCTTGGGCGAGAGCACGCGCGCGCCTTTCTCCAGGCAGCGCGCGGCGAGCGGGATGTCGGCGGTGATGCAGACATCGGCGGGCGTGATCGCCTCCGCGATCCAGTCATCGGCCTTGTCCGCGCCCTCGCCCACGACGACCAGGCGCGAGCCTGGCAGCATCGGCGGCCGCACGGGGCGGGAGCCGTTGGTCACCAGCACCACGGGGATGTTCAGCCGCCCGGCGACACGCAGCACTTCGTCGCGCACCGGGCAGGCATCGGCATCCACCAGGATGCTGGTCATCGGCCCTGGAAGACGCCCGGCCGCTTTTCCAGCATCGCATTCACCGCTTCCCGGTGATCGGCCGTGCCATGCGCCAGCGCCTGATACGCCGCCGACATTTCCAACAGCGTCGGCAGCGTCATGTGCTGGCTTTCGCGCAGCAGGCGTTTTGTCAGCCGCACGGCCTGCGGCGGGTTCGCCGCGATCTTGCGCGCCGTTTCCTTCGCGCTCTCCAGCAGCGTCTCCGGCGCGACGACGCGCGAGACCAGGCCGCAGGCGAGCGCCTCGGCCGGCCCGATCGTCTCGCCGGTCAAGGAAAGCTCCAGCGCGCGCGACATGCCGATGACCTTCGGCAGCAGGAAGGCGCCGCCATCGCCCGGCACGATGCCGACCTTCACGAAGCTTTCGGCAAAGAGCGCCTTGTCCGACGCCACGCGGATGTCGCACATGCAGGCGAGGTCAAGGCCCGCGCCGATCGCCGGCCCGTTGATGGCGGCGATGGTCGGGACATCGAGCTCATAGAGCGCCAGCGGGATGCGCTGGATGCCGCGGCGATAGCTCTCGCGGATTTCCGCCCCCGTCTTGCCGCCGGTGATGCCGGTGCCGTCGCGCATGCCCTTGAGGTCGCCGCCGGCGCAGAAGGCCGAACCGGCGCCGGTCACGATCACCGCGCGCACGTCGTCGTCGCGGCGCAGCCGGTGGCAGGCATCCACCACCTCGTCGCATTCCTCGCGTGTCGAGATGGCGTTGCGCTTGTCGGGGCGGTTCAGCGTGAGGATGACGACGCCGTCTTCGCGCTGGATATCGAGGAAGCTGGTCATGCTCTCAAAAAACTCCGTCTCGTGCTGTCATGTCGGGCCAGAGCGCCGCGCCGCCCCGGGCGAGCACGGCCCGGCCGATGCGGGCCGACCAGAAGCGTTCCGTGCCGCCTTCCTCCCGCCAGGCCCAGAGGCGGCGGGTCAGGTGGTGCAGGGAATGTTCTTCCGTGATGCCGATAGCGGCGAAGACCTGGTGTGCGATGGCCGCCCCGCGCATCGCAGCTTCGCCGGTGGTGACCTTCGCGCAGCCGATCTCGAACGCCGCGCCGGCCAGGCCGTGCTGGTCTGC
>JAYRQX010000716.1:0-4527 GCA_041910415.1 Acetobacteraceae bacterium
CCACCACCTTGGCGCCGCGGAAGGCGGCCTCCCGCGCGAGGTCCAGGCCGTAGAGGGCGAAGCGCTTCCGGTACAGCGGCGTCTCGGGGCTGTTGATGTATTTGGGCTGGCCGTCGCCCAGGATGCGGCCGCCGAAGGCAATGGTGCGGCCCCGGCGATCACGGATGGGGAACATCACGCGGTTGAAGAAGAATTCCTTGGGAGCTTCCCCGCCCTCCCCTTCCCGCAGCAGGCCGAGCTCCACCAGCTCCCCGGCCTCGACGCCCTCGGCCTTCATCATGGCGGTCAGCGCGCCGCGGCCGGGGCCGGACCAGCCGAGGCCGAAGCGGGCGATCGTGTCCTCGCCCAGGCCGCGGCGGCGCAGATAGTCCAGCGCCGGCGCGCCCTCGGCCTCCCGCAGCCGGCCACTGAACCAGCGGGCGGCAAGGTCCATGATGGCGTGCTGGTCGCGGGCGCGCTGCTCGCGCTCGACCTCCCGCGCCGTGGGCTTCGGGACGTCCATCCCGGCTTCGGCGGCGAGGCGCTCGACCGCTTCGGGGAAGCTCGCGCCCTCGGCCCGCATCACGAAGGTCACGGCATCGCCGTGGGCGCCGCAGCCGAAACAATGAAAGTGGTCGTCATAGACGTAGAAGGATGGCGTCTTCTCGCCATGGAAGGGGCAGCAGCCCTTCCAGTTGCGGCCCGACTTGGCCAGCCGCGTCTTGCGCCCGATCAGGGCGGAGAGCGGGGTCCGCGCGCGCAGCTCGTCGAGGAAGGCGGGCGGGAGGGCCATGGAGTTTCAGGTCTAGCAGGAAGATCGAGGGGGCGTCGCCCCCTCGGGCTCCCCACCAATGGCCTGAAGGGCCTTGGAACCCCGGCCGTCCAGCGGTTTCCGGCAGGGCCAATGGCGGCAATGAAAGGTGGGGTATCCGCCCGACGGTTGCCCTTTGGGCGCGGCGGGACTAATCGGCCCCACCCCCGCCAGATGGAGCACGACAAGAAATGACCCCTGCGGAAGCCGCTGCCGTCCAGAACCATCTGCGCAAGCTGCTCGGCAACCCCCGGATCATGGTGGCGAAGCCCGATCGCAAGAACGCCAGCGTCGAGCTGCGCGTGGGACAGGAGTTCATCGGCACCATCCACCGCGACGAGGAGGATGGCGAGATCTCCTACGACGTCAGGATCGTGGTGCTGCAGGAAGACCTGGAAGGCGGCTGAGCCGCGCCGCGCCCTATCCTTCCCGCGTCAGCCGCACGAAGCGGAGCAGGGAGAGGATGAGCATCAGGAAGCACACCACCCCGCTCCCGGCGGCCAGCCAGAAGGCCTCCGGCAGGCCGGCCGCCTGTTCGGCCACCAGGCGGGCGCCGGCCTCGGGGTGCAGGGGGTCGTAGACCACCTCGACGAAGCGGCCGCGCCGGAACTCCGGCCCGCCGCGGGCGACCGTCACGCGCAGCGGCGCCGCCTCGCCCTTCGTATCGATATAGATCGCGTCGAAGGTGGTCTGGCCCGTGAGCCCGGCCCAGGAGACCCAGCCCGCGGGCGGGACAAGCGCCGTCGCCTGGGCCTCGGTCGCCACCCCCCGGGCATCGAGCCGCCACCATTGCGAGAATTCGGTCCAGGCCGCATGGAAGGCCAGGATCATCAGCAGGCAGGCAACCAACCCCATCGACAGGGCGCCGGAGCGACTGCCACCACGACCGGGCATGGCGGTGCTGTACTGGTAGCCCTGCATCCACCCCTTCCGCGAACCGAGCGGGCGAGGCGCGAAGGATACAGGTTTTTCGGTGGAAGATGAAGCGCGGCGCTCCCGGGCCGGCTCAGCCCCCGAGCTTCGCCTTCACGATCGGGCCGACCCTGGCCATGTCCAGCACCGCGGCATGCTTCGCCTTCAGCGCCGCCATGACCTTGCCCATGTCCTTGATCGAGGCCGCGCCGGTCTCCGCGATGGCGTCCGCCACGGCGGCCTCGGTCGCGGCCTGGTCCATCTGTCGGGGCAGGAAGCCTTCGATGACGGCGATCTCGGCTTCCTCCTTCGCGGCCAGTTCCGGGCGGTTCCCCTGGCGGTAGAGCACCACGCTCTCCGCCCGCGACTTGGCCATCCCCCGCAGCATGGAGACGATCTGCTCCTCCGGCACGCCGGGGTCCTGGGGCGTCTTGCGGGCGGCGATGTCGGTGTCCTTCAGCTTCGCCAGGATCATGCGCAGCGTGGAGGTCCGGGCCGTGTCGCCGGCCTTCATGGAGGTCTTGAGTTCCTCGGTGAAGCGGGTGCGGAGCGACATGGGGATGATCCTTTCTCGTTCGGGCGGGGTATAGCGCGGGGTGGCGCGGTGGGAAGCCTGGGAAGTTTTTTCCCATGCGTCCAAAAACCTTGCCTGGACGTGGGAGAGAATTTCCGGCACTGATCCGGGCATGCACAGCGTCGAAGACATCGTCGCCCGCCTCGGCGGGCCGGAAGCGGCTGCCGCGCTCTGCGGCGTCGGCACCGAGGCCATCCGGAAATGGCGCCAGGCGCGGGCGATTCCGGCCAAGCACTGGCCCGCCGTGATCGCCGCGACCGGCCTCGCGCTCACCGCCATGCCCGGCGCCAGCGACGCCGCCCCCGAGTCCCGCCAGCAGGAGAGCCCCATGAGCGAAGAAAAAGCGCCGGAGGGCGCGACCGCCTGCCTCGTGCTGGGCGACGGCACGGTGCTCTGGGGCCGCGGCTTCGGGGCGGAGACCGCGGCGGTCGGCGAGGTCTGCTTCAACACCGGGCTGACCGGCTACCAGGAAACGCTGACCGATCCCTCCTACGCCGCGCAGATCATCACCTTCACCTTCCCCCATATCGGCAATGTCGGCACCAACCCCGAGGACCTGGAGGCGACGACGCCCGCCTGCCGCGGCCTGGTGGTGAAGCAGGATGTGACGGAGCCCGCGAATTATCGCTCTGTCCTGCACCTGGATGCCTGGCTGAAGCGGCATGGCATTCCGGGGATCGCGGGGGTGGACACGCGGGCGCTGACCGCCCGCATCCGCGACGGCGGGGCGCCCAATGGCGTGATCTGCCACCGCCAGGACGGCAAGTTCGACCTGGCCGCGCTGCGCGACCAGGCCGCGGGCTGGCCGGGGCTCGTGGGCATGGACCTCGCGAAGGAGGTCACCTGCGCGCAGCAGTATCATTGGAACGAGACGGAATGGGCCTGGCCCCAGGGCTTCGGCAGGCAGGCTTCGCCGCGCTTCAAGGTGGTGGCTGTGGATTATGGCGCGAAGCGCAACATTCTCCGGTGTCTGGCCTCGGCGGGCCTCGACGTGACCGTGGTGCCCGCCACCGCGACGGCCGACGATATTTTTCGACATCAGCCGGACGGCGTCTTTCTGTCGAACGGCCCCGGCGATCCCGCGGCGACGGGCGCATACGCGGTGGAGACCATCCGCGGCGTGCTCGCGAAGAAGGTGCCGGTGTTCGGGATCTGCCTGGGCCATCAGCTGCTGGCGATCGCGCTGGGGGGCAGGACCTACAAGCTCGACCGCGGCCATCGCGGCGCGAACCAGCCGGTCAAGGACCTGACGACCGGCAAGGTCGAGATCACGTCGCAGAACCACGGCTTCGCGGTCGATGAGAAATCGCTGCCGGCGAACGCGAAAGTGACCCACGTCTCGCTGTTCGACGGATCGAACGAGGGCATCGCCGCCACCGACCTGCCCGCCTTTTCCGTGCAGTACCACCCGGAGGCGAATCCGGGCCCGACCGACAGCCACTACCTGTTCCACCGCTTCGTGGACCTCATCGAGAAGACCAAGGGAGTGAAGGCGGCATGATGTTCGACCTGAAGGGGCGCGTGGCGCTCGTCACCGGCGGCAATGGCGGCATCGGGCTGGGCTTCGCGCGCGGGCTGGCCAAGGCCGGTGCGAGCGTGATGATCGCCGGCCGCAACGCGGCGAAGAGCGCGGGCGCGGTCGCCGAATTGCGCGCGCTCGGCGTCGAGGCCGACGCCGTGGAAGTGGACGTCACCAACGAGGTTTCTGTTCGTGCCATGGTGGATGCGGCCGCGAAGCGTTTCGGGCGGCTCGACATCCTGGTGAACAACGCGGGGACCAATATCCGCAGGCGTCCGGAGGAATACCGGATGGAGGACTGGCACACGGTCATCGCGACCAACCTGACCAGCACCATGATCGCGAGCCAGGCGGCCTATCCGCACCTGAAGGCGAGCGGGCATGGGCGCGTGATCAACAACGGCTCCATGCTCTCCATCTTCGGCCTGCCCTTCCATGCGGCCTATGCGTCGAGCAAAGGCGGCGTGGTGCAGCTGACGAAGTCTCTCGCGGTCGCCTGGGCGGCGGACGGCATCACCGTGAACGTCGTGCTCCCTGGCTGGATCGACACCGACCTGACGCGCAAGGCGCGCGTGGACATGGTGACGCTGCACGAGGACGTGCTGAAGCGCACGCCGGCGAAGCGCTGGGGCGATCCGGCCGATTTCGAGGGCGTCGCGGCGTTCCTGGGGAGCGATGCGTCCGCCTTCGTCACGGGCACGGCCATCCCGGTGGATGGCGGGTTTTCGGTGC
>JAYRQX010000717.1:0-5270 GCA_041910415.1 Acetobacteraceae bacterium
CATGG
Source organism: Acetobacteraceae bacterium (assembly GCA_041910415.1). Taxonomy (GTDB): domain Bacteria; phylum Pseudomonadota; class Alphaproteobacteria; order Acetobacterales; family Acetobacteraceae; genus JAYRQX01. Next base: position 6 of record JAYRQX010000717.1, read on the forward strand.
CGATGTACATCCAGGCGCTCCAGACCATCGTCAGCCGTAACGTCTCCTCCATCGACAGCGCCGTCGTCAGCGTGGGCCATATCGCCGCCGGCTCGCCCGACGCGCTCAACGTCATGCCCTCCGAGCTCAGGATCGGCGGCACCATGCGCGCCTTCACCAACGAGGTGCAGGCGCTGGTGGACCGCCGCATCAAGGAGTTGGCAGAAATCTGCGCCGCCGCCCATGGCACGACGGCCGAGGTCGAGCAGTGGTGGAACGCCGCGCCCACCATCAACCACGACCGCGAGGTGGATGTCATGGTCGCGGCCGCGCGCGAGACCGTGGGCGACGCGCTCGTCGATCCCGCGACGGCGCCGATCACGGGCGGCGAGGATTTTTCCTACATGCTGCAGAAGAAGCCCGGCGCCTTCGTCTTCCTGGGCACGGGCACGGAGCACGCGCTGCACACGCCGCTGTACGACTTCAACGACGCCACCATCCCGCATGGCGTCGCCTTCTGGCTGAATCTGGTGCGCCAGGAACTCGGCTAAAGCGTGATGGTCGCCGCCGTCGCACCGGCATCCACGGGCAGCACGATGCCCGTGACCCAGCGCGCATGGCCCGAGGCCAGCCACAGCACGGCCGCGCCCGTGTCCCAGCCGCTGCCTTCGGTCTTCAGCAGCGAGCGCATCTTGCGCGCTTCGCGCATCGCCTCGTCCATACCGTTGGCGTACATCATGGGCGTGTACACCATGCCCGGGCAGACGCAGTTCACCCGGATCTTTTGTCTCGCGTGATGCGCGGCCATGGCGCGGGTCATCTGCACTACGGCGCCCTTGGACGTGGGATACAGCAGGTTGGGATTGCCGCCGCGCAGGCCGGCGACCGAGGCGATGTTGACGATCGCGCCGCCGCCGCCCGCCGCCATCTCCGGCACCGCATATTTTGCCATCAGCATCATCGAGGTGACGTTGATCAGCAGGCCGCGATTCCACTCATCGAGGTCCACGGTCTCCGCCGTGCCCTTGGCGCCGCCGATGCCGACATTGTTGACCAGGATATCGACGCGCCCCCAGCGCGCCTTCGCCGCGGCGACGATCGCCGCGCAATCCTCCTGTTTCGTCACGTCGCCCACCTGCACCTCGGCCTCGCCGCCGTCCTGCAGAATCATCGCGCGCGTGCGCTCCGCCCAGGCGCGGTTCGCATCCACCAGCAGCACACGGGCGCCCTCGGCCGCCAGCAGGATCGACGCCGCGCGCCCATTGCCGATCCCCTCCGCGCGCGATCCCGCGCCGGTGACGATGGCGACCTTGCCCGCGAGATCGCGTTCGATGCGTTCGCTCATGTCCCTGTCCTTCAGCCGAGCCGGATGCCGGCCTGTTCGATGATGCGCCGCCAGCGCAGCGTTTCCTGCGCCAGGTGTTCGCGCAGCGCCTCGCCCGCGATCATGAAGGGCGTGCTGCCCGTGGCCCCCAGCGTGTCGCGCACGCGCTGTTCCGACAGCACGGCACCCAACTCCTGTGCCATGCGCGTGACAACAGGCGCGGGCGTCGCGGCGGGGGCGTAGATGCCGGACCAGGAGCCTGATTCCGCGTCCGGGAATCCCGCCTCGCCGATGGTCGGCACGGTGGGCAGCACGGCCAGCCGATCCCGTCCCGTGATCGCGAGCGGCCGCAGCCGCCCGGCCTCGATCTGCGCGCGCGTGGAGACCACGTAGTCGAACATGATGTCCACGCGCCCGGCGGCCACGTCGTTCAGCGCCGGCGCGCTGCCATTGTAGGGCACGTTGGTCATGCGCGTACCGGTGACGATCTGGAACAGCTCGGCCGCGAGATGCGTGCCCGTGCCGATGCCCGAGGTCGCATAGGTCACCTCCCCCGGATGCGCCTTGGCATGGTCCACCAGCCCCCGCATGTCGCGGAAGGGCCGGTCGGGATTGGCGACGATGAGGTTGGGCGACCAGGTGAGGCCATGCACGCCGACGAGGTCGCGCTGCGTGTCGTAGCGGAGGTTGCGGTACAGCACCGGGTTCACCGCGAGCGTGCCCTGCGTGCCGTAGAGGATGGTGTGGCCATCCGGCGCCGCGCGCACCGCCGCTTCCGTGCCGATGGAGCCGCCCGCGCCGGGCCGGTTCTCGATCACCACCTGCTGGCCCACGCGCGCACCGAGCCCCTGGCCCACCAGCCGCGCGGAGCTGTCGGTGATGCCGCCTGGCGTGAAGGGGACGATCCAGGTGATCGCGCGCGCGGGCCAGGCCTCCGCCCGCGCACCGCGAACGGCACAGAGCGAAAGCAGGGCAGGGGCAATCGCCCGGCGGCGCAGACGGATCATTTTTTCCTCCCGAGCCCGCGGCGGCGCATCGGCCGCCGCGGGGCGTCCTACAGCATCACGCCCACTGCCAGTCGTAGATGTTCCAGGTGATGTCGGTGACGTACTGGTTGGGCTTCGGTCCCTGCAATTGCCGCCGTTTCAGATGGCCCTGCACCGAGCCGCCCTGCGCGGGGAAGGGCGCTTCCTCGTGCAGGATTTCCTGGATGCGGGCATAGGTCGCGATGCGGTCCTCGCGCCGTTCCTGCGTCACGCCCTGCTCCAGCAGCCGGTCCACTTCCGCATTCGCATACTGCACGTAGTTGGATCCCTGCCGGTGCTGCACGGGAATCATCCTGGAATGCGCGCGCGCGGTGTAGTCGGGATCGAGCCCCACGGTCGGGTCCCAGGCGACCAGCAGCGTGTCGAAGCGCGACTGCGTGGTGTATTCGCCCCACACCACCGAGGCCGGCATGTTGCGGATTTCCATCTCCACGCCGATGCGCCGCCAGTTCTGCTGGAACAGCGCCTGGCAGCCCTGGCGCGCCGTGTTGCCCGCGGTGGTGGACATGGTGAATTTCAGCTCGACGCCATCCTTCTGCCGGATGCCGTTCGCGCCCTTGCGCCAGCCCGCCTCGTCCAGCATCCGCTCCGCGCCGGCGGGATCGTTGGTGTAGTCGCGCAGATTGCGGTTGTAGGCCCAATGGGTCGGCTGCAGGTAGGACAGCGACCGCGGCCAGGTGCCGAAATAGACGTCGTCGATCGACTTCTGCATCTCCAGCGCCATGGTCAGCGCCTTGCGCACCTTGGGGTCGCTGAACTGCGGCTTGCCGCAATTGTAGTAGATGAACTGCACGTTCGGGGTCGGGTAGACGAGGAACTCGCGGTCCGGGAAGGCGCGCGCCTCGGTCCAGCGATCGGGCGGCACGCCGGCGAGCGCCAGGTAATCCACCTCGCCCGTGCGGGCCTGGCCGTAGGCGACCGTCTGGTCCGGCACGAATTTGTGGATGAACTGGCGCGTCTTCGCGGGGCCGCGGTGGTAGTTCGGGTTGCGCTCGTAGATCATGTGGCTGCCGGCGACGCGCTGGCGCAGCAGATAGGGGCCGGTGCCGACGGGATTGCTGTTGAAACCCGCCGTCTGGATGTTCTGCTCGCGCGAGAGGATGTGGTGCGGCACGATGTGCATGTTCTGCCAGGCCCAAAGGAACGGCACGAAGGGCCGCTCCAGCACCATCTCGACCGTATGGTCGTCCTTCACGCGGAAGGTCTTGATGAGATCGAAGCCCGAGCGGCTGCGCACCGCGACGTTCGGGTTCATGATGGTCTGGTAGGTGAACTCCACGTCGCGCGCGGTGAAGGGCTGGCCGTCGGACCAGCGCACGCCGCGCTTGAGGTTCACGGTCCAGGTCAGGCCATCAGGCGAGATGTCGCCGTTCTGCCGGCTCGGCACGCGGGCGGCAAGGTTCGGGAAGAACTCGCCCGCGTCGTTGACGTCCCAGAGCGCGTCGAAGAGGCAGGCTTCCGGCACGTTCTCGGTGCCCGCATTCACGTAGAGCAGCGGGTTGAACTGCACGGGTTCCTGCGTCATCGCCAGGATGATGCGGTCGCGGTTGATCGCCTGGCCCCAGACCGCGGGCGCGGCGAGCGTGGTGGCCGCCAGGCCCGACCCCGTGGCGAGGATGCCGCGGCGGGTGATACCGATGCTCATCGTTCAAGCCTCCTTCTTGTTGTTCATGGGTCCATGCGCAGTTTCGGGTCGAGCGCGTCGCGCAGCCCGTCGCCCATGAAGTTGAAGCCCATCACCGTCAGGGTGATCGCCACCCCCGGCAGGATGGCAAGCCAGGGGACGGTGTCCAGATACCCCTGGGCATTGGTCAGCATATTGCCCCAGGACGCGAGCGGCGGCTGCACCCCATAGCCGAGATAGGAGATGTAGCTTTCCATCAGCACGGCCGACGCCACCTTCAGCGTCGCCGCGACCAGGATCGGCGCGGCGGCATTGGGCAGCAACTCGCGGAACATGATGCGGAGCCGCGAGGCGCCGAGGGCGCGCGCCGCGGCCACGAAATCCTGCTCCTTCAGGTGCAGGATTTCTGAGCGTACGATCCGGCTGACCTCCATCCACGATGTCAGGCCGATGACGAGCGAGATCGACACCAGCGTCGGCGGCACGAAGGCCGCGACGACCAGCAACAAGAAAACCTGGGGGAAGCAGAGCATGGTGTCCACGAAGCGCATCAGCAGCGTGTCCGCCCAGCCGCCGAGATAGCCGGATGCGATGCCGATGATCGCGCCGGTCATGACCGTGGTGATCATCGCGACGACGCCCACCGTCAGCGAGACGCGCCCGCCATAGAGCAGCCGCGAGAGCGTATCCCGCCCGAGTTCATCGGTGCCCAGCAGGTGATGCCAGTCTCCGAAGGGCGCGCGGAAGCGGGCGGAGGTGTCGAGCAGCGTCGGGTCCGCCGGCGCGATCCAGGGCGCGAACAAGGCCGAGGCCAGCAGCAACGCGACTACCACGGCACCGCCGAGCGCCAGCCGGTGCCGCACGAAGCGCCGCCAGACGCGGCCGGACTGGCTTTCGGGCGCGACCATCGTCGCGCTCATTGCACGCGCACCCGGGGGTCGATCAGCGCGATGGCGATGTCGGCCAGAAGGTTGCCGATGATGACGAAGATCGCCGTGAACATCATCATGCCCATCAGGACAGGGTATTCCTTCATCCCGAGCGCATCGACGAAGAGGCGGCCCATCCCCGGCCAGCCGAAGATCGTCTCCGTCACCAGCGCGCCCGAGAACAGGAAGGGCAGCTCCACGCCGAGCAGCGCGATCAGCGGCTTGGCGGCATTGGGCAGCGCGTGGCGCAGCAGCCGCGATCGCTGCTTCAGCCCCTTGGCGCGCGCCGTCCGCATGAAGTCCTGCCCCAGCACTTCCAGGAAGGCCGAGCGCGCATAACGGCTCCAGGTCGCGGTGATGACC
>JAYRQX010000718.1:0-2697 GCA_041910415.1 Acetobacteraceae bacterium
GCCCTGCGCGCGGCGGCCGGGGCGGGGGACGGAAGGGCGGCGGCGATGCCGCGCCCGCCGCCTGACGGTGCGATCGGCGCCCGGGGTTCCTGACCCGGGCATCCGGTGTTTTCAGGGGGCCGGCGCCCATGGGTGGCCGGCCTTTGCATGTCCGGGCCTTGACGCGGCGGGGCCGGGCGGGGAAGGGATGCGCCCCATGCTCGACAAGACATTCGAACCCGGCCCGATCGAACGGCGTCTCGCCGAAGGCTGGGAAGCCTCGGGCGCCTTCGCCGCCAGCCCCGCCAGCGCGGCGAAGCCCTTCACCATCATGATCCCGCCGCCCAACGTCACGGGCAGCCTGCATATCGGCCACGCGCTCAACAACACGCTGCAGGACGTGCTGATCCGCTGGCGGCGGATGCAGGGCCGCGACGCGCTGTGGCAGCCCGGCACGGACCATGCGGGCATCGCGACGCAGATGGTCGTCGAGCGGATGCTGGCCGCCGAGGGCAACCAGGACCGCCGCGCCATGGGTCGCGAGGCCTTCGTCGCGCGCATCTGGGACTGGAAAGCGGAATCGGGCGGCACCATCACGCGCCAGCTGCGCCGCCTTGGCGCCTCCGTGGACTGGGCGCGCGAGCGCTTCACCATGGATGAGGGGCTGTCGCGCGCCGTGCGCGAGGTTTTCGTCCGCCTCTATCGCGACGGCCTGCTCTACCGTGACCGCAGGCTGGTGAATTGGGACCCGAAATTCCTCACCGCGATTTCCGATCTGGAGGTCGAGAGCCGGGAGGTGAAGGGCCATCTCTGGCACCTGAAATACCCGGTGGAGGGCGAGCCGGGCCGCTTCATCACCGTGGCGACGACGCGGCCGGAGACGATGCTGGGCGATACGGCGGTCGCCGTGCACCCCGAGGACGGGCGCTTCCGCGACCTCGTCGGCAAGCACGCCATCCTGCCGCTGGTTGGCCGCCGCATCGCGATCATCGCCGACGAATATTCGGACCCCGAGAAGGGCACCGGCGCCGTGAAGATCACGCCGGCGCATGACTTCAACGACTTCGAGGTCGGCCGCCGCCACGCGCTGCCGATGCCCTCGGTGCTGGATGCCGAGGCGCGCGTTCTCGTCGATGAGATCGCGGCGAGCCTCGCCGCGGTGGAGGGTGTCGCGGAGCCGGACTTCGTGCGGTCGCTGGCGGGCCAGGACCGCTTCGCCGCGCGCAAGGCGATCCTCGCCAGGCTCGAGGCGTTGGGCCTGCTCGAGAAGACCGAGCCGCACACGCACATGGTCCCGCATGGCGACCGCTCCGGCGTGCCGATCGAGCCGCGCATGACCATGCAGTGGTATGTGGACGCGAAGACGCTGGCGCAGCCCGCGATCCGCGCGGTCGAGACCGGGCAGACCGTCTTCACGCCGAAGCAGTGGGAGAATACTTTTTTCGCCTGGATGCGCGATATCCAGCCCTGGTGCGTGTCGCGCCAGCTCTGGTGGGGGCACCAGATTCCGGCCTGGTACGCGCCCGATGGCGAGGTCTTCGTCGCTTATGACGAGGCGGAGGCGCAGGCGCAGGCACGCGAGAAGTTCGGCCGCGACGTGATCCTGACGCGCGACGAGGACGTGCTCGACACCTGGTTCAGCAGCGCGCTCTGGCCGTTCAGCACCATCGGCTGGCCCGGGAAGACGCCGGAACTGGCGAAATACTATCCCGGCGACGTGCTGGTGACGGGCTTCGACATCATCTTCTTCTGGGTCGCGCGGATGATGATGATGGGCATCCACTTCATGGGCGAGACGCCGTTCAAGGTCGTCAACATCCATGGTCTCGTCCGCGACGAGAAAGGACAAAAAATGTCGAAGTCCAAGGGGAACGTGATGGACCCCCTGGAACTGATCGACGCCTATGGCGCCGATGCCGTGCGCTTCACGCTCTGCGCCCTCGCCGGTCCTGGCCGCGACATCAAGCTCAGCCGCCAGCGGATCGAGGGTTATCGCGCCTTTGCCACCAAGATCTGGAATGCCGCGCGCTTCTGCGAGATGAACGGCATCGCGCCGCGTGCGGGCTTCGATCCCGCATCCTGCCGCACGCCGCTGGCGCGCTGGATTCTCGACGGCGCCAACGCCGCGGTCGCGGAAGCCAATGCGGCGCTGGAAGCCTTCCGCTTCGACGACTACGCGAATGCCGGCTACCGCTTCGCCTGGAACGGCTTCTGCGACTGGTTCCTGGAATTCGCCAAGCCGGTGCTGAACGGCCCGGACGGGGCGGAGAAGGAGGAGATCCGCGGCGCCGCGCAGCATGTGCTGGGTGTGATCCTGAAGCTGCTGCACCCCGTGATGCCCTTCGTCACCGAGGAACTCTGGGACCGCATGGGCTATGGCGGCGATTTCAGCCTGATCCGCGCGGCCTGGCCGGAGCCCGCGAGTGTCGATCGTGCCGAGACCGCGCGGCGCGAGCTCGACTGGGTCGTACGTATCGTCAGCGAGATCCGCTCGGCGCGCGCCGACATCAACATGCCGCCCAAGCAGCGCCCGGTGCTGCGCACGGTGCTCGATGCCGCGAACCCGAGCGAGGAGGGCATGCTGGAGCGCATCTCCGCCCATCGCGACGCCATCATGCGCTTGGGCGGCCTCGGCAGCTTCGAGGTGGAGAGCGCGCCGCCGGGCCCCGGCAGCGTCGTGGTCGGCGTGGATGGGCGCGACTTCTTCCTCGAGGTCGC
>JAYRQX010000719.1:0-3426 GCA_041910415.1 Acetobacteraceae bacterium
CCGTGCTCGGCCGCGCCGACTGGGCCGGTGCGACGTCGCTGGCGACGATGGAAGGACGCATCGGTGCCGCCGCGGAGCTGCGCGACGGCATCGCCGCGTGGTGCCTCGTGCGGCGGGGCGAGGCGGCGGAAGCGCTGCTGCGTGCGCGCGCCATTCCCGCGGCAGGGTCGCGCGGCATCCATGATCTCGTGCACGACGCGCACCTGACCGCGCGCCGCCTGTTCCGCCGGGTCGATGGCGGCGCCTGGAGCATTGCGCTGCCCTGGACCGATGCCGAGGGCTGGCGCGGCCTGCTCGCGCCGCTGCCGGGCCTCGGCGCGCACAACGATTATGTCTTCGGCGATCTGCTCGGCCTGCCCGCATCGCGGCGTGCCGCACTCGCCGAGGCCGGCGCCATCCGATGAGCGAGGACACATGCTGAAGGTCGACACGATCGAACCCGAGATCCGGTATTTCGACGAATTCTCCGAAGGTCAGGAGCTGCCGCTGGTGACGAAAGGCCCGATGCTGGTCGGCCACCAGGTGCGCTGGGCCGGCGCCTGCGACAACTATGAGAGCGAGTTCCACCACGACGAATACATCGCCAAGGCGCAGGGGCTGCCGGGCATCATCCTCTCCGGCCCCCTGATGGCATCCTGGCTGCTGACGGCGGTCGTGCAGTGGATGGGGCGCGGGGCGACGCTGAAGAAATTCATGGACCAGAACCGCGGCTCCACCATGCCGCGCGACATGGCCTACCTGCATGGTCGCGTGAAACGGAAGTTCGAGGAGGATGGGAAGGCGTTCCTTGAACTGGAATGCTGGATCGACAACCAGAACGGCCAGGTGACCACGCCCGGATCGGCGCTGGTCGAAATGCCGCGGCGCGGCGCGTGAGGAAGGCCGGCAGCATGAACACCGCGACCACGACCGAACCCACCGACGCCGCGTGCGAAGCTTTCCTGCGTTCGCTCATCGGGCCGCTCGGCGAGCCCGTGCAGACGCTGGTCGAGGCCGGTGCGATCCGCCGCATGGCGCTCTGCATGGACAACCTCGACCCCATTCATTTCGACGAAGCAGCCGCGAAGGCGCGCGGCTATCGCGGCATCGTGGCACCCTGGCCGCTGCTCTGGCTCTACTTCTTCACCTGCACGATCTACGAGCACGATTTCCCGTTCGGGAAGGCCACGGTGCATGGCCAGGACGACTACGAGTTCTTCGAGCCGCTGGTCGTCGGCGATGTCATCACCGTGACCACCGCGATGGTCGATGCCAAGCTGAAGCACGGCAAGGTCGGGCGGCTCGGGCAGGTGATCTCCGAACGGCGCTTCGTGAACCAGCGGGGAGAGCTCTGCGCCATCCTGCGCACGACGCTGTTCCGCCGATGAGCGACATTCCGAACTACATCACCCCTGAGGTGCGCGCGATCATCGGTGCCGAGGCGCCGCCCATCGTCGCGCATCACGCCGTGGAATCATCGGAAGTGCGCCGCTTCCACCAGGCGCTGATCGACAACGCGCCGCGCCACTGGGACCCGAGATCCGCCGAACGCTATGGCGGCATCGTCGCACCGATGGGATTCCCCGTGCACGTCTTCCGCCGCACGGAAGCCGAGCCCGATCCGCTCGAACGCATGGACGAGCCCGACTATGACGGCGTGGACCGCGCGCTGCGCCCGGGCCTGCCCGCGGTGAACGTGCCGCTCAAGCGGCTGATGAACGGCGGCTACGACTACGAGCTGTTCCGCTACGCCAGGCCCGGCGAGCGCATCGTGCTGAGAAGCCGCTACGCCGACATCTATCAGCGCAACGGCCGCACCGGTCCGATCGTCTTCGTCATCATCGAGGACAGCTACGAGACCGACGCGGGCGAACCGTTGCTGCGCTCCACCAACACCATGATCCTGCGATAGGGGGCGAGACGATGAGTGGCACCCAGGGCGCCGTCTTCGACGATGTGGAGATCGGCCAGGAGATCACCCCCCTCGTGAAAGGACCGATGACGACGGCGCACATCATGCGCTGGTCGGCCGCGATGGAGAACTGGCACCGCATCCACTACGACTGGAAATACGCGACCGAGCATGACGGCCTGCCCGACATCATGGTCAATGGCAGTTGGAAGCAGCACGTCATGATCCAGTTGCTGAGCGACTGGGCCGGCGACACCGGCTGGGCGTGGAAGGTTTCCTTTCAGTTCCGCGGCATGAACATTCCGGGCGATACGCTGACCGCCTGGGGTCGCGTGACGGGCAAGGAAAGGCGCGGGCGGTTCGGTGTCGTCGATCTGGAGATCGGCATGAAGGACCAGAAGGGCAACGAGGGCACGCCGGGCACCGCACGCGTGGTGCTGCCGCTGCGCGGCGGGCCGGCAGTGCCCTATCCCTTCGATCCCCGCGTGCTGGATTCTTGACGCCATGTGGAACCTGCCCAAGACCGTGCATCTGATGGAGGTCGGGCCGCGCGACGGCCTCCAGATCGAACCCACCATCCTGACGACGGCGCAGAAGCTGGAGCTGCTGGACGCCATCGCGGAAGCGGGCGTGAAGGAGATCGAGGTCGGCTCCTTCGTCAACCCGAAGGCCGTGCCGCAGATGGCGGATTCCGAGGATGTCTTCCGTGGGTTGAAGCGGCACCCAGGCGTGACGTACCGCGCGTTGTGGCTCAATCCGCGCGGGCTGGATCGCGCCATCTCGCTCGGCAATGTCGATCTCGACGGCCGCCTGCAGCTCACGGCGAGCGAGCTTTTTGTTCGTCGCAACACCAACCGCAGCATCGACCAGACTTTCGCCGACATTCCGGACTGGATTGCGCGATACCACGCTGCGGGCGTGGCGCCGGATTGCCTCGGCATGATGGCGGCCTTCGGCTGCAATTTCGAAGGCGACGTGCCGGTGGCGCGCGTCATCGGCCTGATCGCGCGGGCCGAGGATTTGCTGAAGGAAGCCGGCTCCTCGCTCAAGCATGTCAGCCTGGCCGACACCATGGGATGGGCCACGCCGGACCGCATCCGCGCGATGATCCTCGCGGTGCGGGAGCGCTGGCCGGACCTCGCCATCAAGCTCCATCTGCACGACACGCGCGGCACGGCGATGGCCAATGCGCTGGCCGCGATGGAACTGGGTGTCAGGGAATTCGATGGCTCGATCGGCGGCCTCGGCGGCTGCCCCTTCGCCGGGCACAAGGGCGCGGCGGGCAACATCTGCACCGAGGATCTCGCCTATATGTGCGAGGAAATGGGGATCGAGACCGGCATCGATCTGCCGAAGCTCATCCGCGCCGCGCAGATGGCGGAACAGATGCTCGGCCACGCGGTGCCGGGGAAAGTGATGAAGGGCGGGCTGCTCGCGCGGACCCGCGCGGCATGAGCCATTCGCCCCTCGCGCGCATCCGCGTGCTGGACCTGACGCGCGTGCGCGCGGGGCCGACGGCGGTGAAACAACTGTCG
>JAYRQX010000720.1:0-4965 GCA_041910415.1 Acetobacteraceae bacterium
AGACGGGGTGGGGGATCTTCATGGGGCTCTACGGGGCGTTCTGCGTGTCCTCGGTGGACAATGTGATCCGCCCGGCCATGATCAGCCGCGGCGCGGACCTGCCCTTCCTGCTGACGCTGCTGGGCGCCTTCGGCGGCGTCCTGGCCTTCGGCTTCCTGGGCCTTTTCCTGGGGCCGGTGCTGCTGGCGGTCGGCTACCGCATGTTGCTGGAGTTCACGGCGGAGGTCCCGGGACGGGGCGGGGAGGGGGCCGCCTGACCCCTTTGCGCGGTTCGCGCCCGGCCCTATAGGCCCAGGCTGGGACGCTTCGCCACGACAACGTCTTTCGAATGGAAGACCGGGACCGGGAGAGAGAAAGGGATGCGCAGGCTTCTGCTGGCAGCCGCCGCCACCATTGGACTGTTCGCAGGCTTCGGCAGCGCCGAGGCCCAGAACCGCACGGTGCGCTGGGCCGCATCGGGCGATCCCAACACCATGGACCCCCACAGCCAGAATGTGGGCACCGTCACCATGGTGTTGCAGCAGATCTACGACGCCCTGATCATGCGCAACCAGGAACTCGGCCTGGCGCCGGGCCTGGCGACGCGGTGGGAACAGCAGGAGCCCAACCGCTGGCGCTTCTGGATCCGCCCGGGCGTGCGCTTCCATGAAGGCGAGGCGCTGACCGCCGACGACGTGGTGTTCAGCATCACCCGCGCCCAGGCGCCATCGTCCAACTTCGCGATCTATGTGGACACGATCGAGCGCGCGGTCTCGCCGGAGCCGATGGTGGTGGACATCATCACCCGCGTGCCCGACCCGATCCTGCCCAACAAGATCGCCTCCGTCTTCATCATGTCGCGCAGCTGGTCCGAGCGGCACAACGCCGCGCGGCCGCAGAACACAAGGGCGCGGGAGGAGATGGCGACGGTCCGCCAGACCAACGGCACCGGCGCCTTCCGCCTGCAGACGCGCGAGCCCGATGTGCGCACGGTGCTGGTGCGCAACCGGGATTGGTGGGGCTGGCAGGAGCCGGCGAGCCGTGAGGCGAATGTGACCGAGCTGGTCTTCCGCCCGATCGCCTCCGATGCCACGCGCGTCGCGGCGCTGCTCTCGGGCGAGGTGGACTTCGTGCTCGACCCGCCCTTGCAGGATCTGAACCGGCTGCGCAGCGCGCCCAACATCCGCGTGCTGGAGGGGCCGGAGGTCCGCACGATCTTCCTGGCCATGGATGTGGCGCGCGACGAGCTGCTCTACAGCGACGTGCGCGGGCGCAACCCCTTCCGCGACCTGCGCGTGCGCCAGGCGCTCTATCACGCGATCGACATCCAGGCGATCCACCGCACGACCATGCGCGGCCAGTCCGTCGTCACCGGCACGCTGTTCCCGCCGCAGGTCAACGGCTATGTCGCCGCGGAAGATGTGCGGCTGCCCCATGACGTGAACCGCGCGCGGCAATTGCTGACCGAGGCGGGCTTTCCCCAGGGCTTCCAGGTGACGCTGGACTGCCCGAACAACCGCTACATCAACGACGAGCAGATCTGCCAGGCGATCGCGGCCATGTGGACGCGGGTCGGCGTGCGGACGCAGCTGAACGCCATGCCGCTGGCACCCTTCTTCGCGAAGATCCAGCGCGACGACACGTCTGTTTATCTGCTGGGCTGGGGCGTGCCGACTCTCGATGCTTTGTATTCGTTCCAGTCGCTGCTGGCGACGCGCAACGGCGCGCAGGGCGACGGCATCTGGAATTACGGGCGCTATTCCAGCCCGCAGATGGACGCGCTGATCAATCGCATGCGGACGGAGACCGGTCCCGCACGCGCGGAGGCGATCCGCCAGGCGCTGCACCTCTACCGCCAGGACGTGCCGCATATCCCGCTGCACCACCAGATGATCCCCTGGGCGATGCGGACCAGCCTGACCATCCCGCACATGGCGAACAACCAGCCCTATTTCCGCTGGGCGCGGGTGAACTGAGATGAGCACGCCGCAAACGCGCAGGGTTGGTGTGGCGGCTGGGCGTTTGCGGCGCAGATCAATGCCCGTGGCGGCCGCGTGCCGGGGGCGCAAATAGAATGTTCGCATTCGTCCTGAGCCGGATCTTCCAGGCCATCCCCGTCATGCTGGTGGTGGCCTTCATCTCCTTCGCCATCTTCAACTGGATCGGCGATCCGGTCGCGATCATGCTCGGCCAGGACTTCACCGAGGAGCAGCGGCAGACCCTGATCCGCGACCTCGGCCTCGACCGGAGCTTCTTCTTCCAGTTCCTGAGCTTCGTCGGCAACGTCGTGCAGGGCGATTTCGGGATTTCCTATCGTTTGTCGCGCCCCGTCGCCTCGCTGATCGCGGAACGGGCGCCGGCGACGCTGGAGCTTGCCTTCTGCGCGGCGCTGGTCGCGCTCGCGATCGGCGTGCCGATGGGTGTCTATACGGGCCTCTATCGCCATTCCTGGCTGAGCCGCTTCTTTTTGACGTTCAGCCTGATCGGGGTGTCGCTGCCCACCTTCCTCATCGGCATCCTGCTGATCCTGGTCTTTTCGGTGTGGCTGGGCTGGCTGCCCTCCTTCGGCCGGGGGGATACGGTCGCGATCGGCTGGTGGACGACGGGCTTCCTGACCTGGTCGGGGCTCAAGGCGCTGATCCTGCCCTCGATCACGCTGGGCCTCTTCCAGCTCACGCTGATCATGCGGCTGGTCCGCGCCGAGATGCTGGAGGTGATGCGGAGCGACTACATCAAATTCGCCCGGGCACGCGGGTTGTCCAACCGCGCCATCCATTTCGGCCATGCGCTGAAGAACACGCTGGTGCCCGTCATCACCATCCTCGGCCTGCAATTGGGCGGCATCATCGCCTTCGCCATCGTGACCGAGACGGTGTTCCAATGGCCGGGCATGGGTTTCTTGTTCATTCAGTCGGTGGGTTCCGCGGATCTGCCCGTGATGGCGGCGTATCTGCTGCTGGTCTCCGCGCTCTTCGTCTCCATCAACCTGATCGTGGACCTGCTCTACTACGCGGTCGATCCGCGGCTGCGCGTCGCCGGCGGGCGAGGAGGACACTGAGCCATGGCCGCCGCGCTCGCCCGCTTCCTCGACAGCGACCTCTGGTGGTCCTTCAAGCGCTCACCCGTCACGGTGGTCTCCGCCATCGCCGCGCTGATCTGCGTGCTGGGGGCCGTGCTGGCGCCGCTGATCGCGCCGCACAACCCCTTCGACCTCGCCTCGCTCAACCTGACCGACGCCTTCACACCACCGGCCTGGGACGATGAGCGCGGCAACGCGACCTATGTGCTGGGGACCGACGACCAGGGCCGCGACGTGCTCTCGGCCATCATGTACGGCGCGCGCGTCTCGCTGCTGGTGGGCGTCTGCTCCGTGCTCTTCGCGACCGTGCTCGGCGTCACGCTCGGGCTGCTCGCGGGCTATCTGGGCGGCACCATGGATGCCCTGCTGATGCGCATCGCCGATGTGCAGCTGACCTTCCCCTCCATCCTGATCGCGCTGCTGGTCGATGGCATCACGCGCCTCGCCCTGCCGCGGGAACTGCATGGGGAGATTGCTCTGTACGTTGTGATCTTCGCCATCGGCATCAGCGCCTGGCCGCAATTCGCACGCACGGTGCGCGGCTCCACGCTGGTCGAGCGCAACAAGGAATACGTCCAGGCCGCGCGCGTGATCGGCGTCTCCCGGGCCCGCATCATGGCGAGCCATGTGCTGCCCAACGTGCTGGGGCCGGTGCTGGTCATCGCGACCCTGGGCCTCGGCGGCGCCATCCTGACCGAGGCGACTCTTTCGTTCCTCGGCGTCGGCGTGCCGCCCACGCAGCCCTCGCTCGGCACGCTCATCAGGATCGGCAACGACTTCCTGTTCAGCGGCGAGTGGTGGATCACGATCTTCCCGGGCATTGCGCTCGTCGTGATGGTGCTCTCCGTCAACCTGCTGGGCGACTGGTTGCGCGACGCCCTCAATCCGAAGCTCCGCTGATGGCGAACGCAGCCCCGCTGCTGGAGGTGAAGAACCTCCGCGTCGAATTCCCCACGCGCCGCGGCACGCTGGTCGCGCTGGACGATGTTTCTTTTCGTATCGCCCCCGGCGAGGTGCTGGGCGTCGTCGGGGAGTCCGGCGCCGGCAAGTCCATGACGGGTGCTGCCATCATCGGCCTGCTGGAACCTCCCGGGCGGATCGCACGGGGAGAAATCCTGCTGAACGGCAAGCGCATCGACAACCTGCGCTACGAACAGATGCGGCATATCCGCGGCCGCGAGATCGGCGCGATCTTCCAGGACCCGCTGACGACGCTGAACCCGCTCTACACGGTGGGGCGGCAGCTCGTGGAGACGATGACCACCCATCTGCCGCTCAACCCCGCCCAAGCCAGGGCCAAGGCGATCGAGTGGCTGGAGCTGGTCGGCATTCCCGCGGCCAGGCAGCGCATCGACAGCTACCCGCACGAGTTCTCGGGCGGGATGCGCCAGCGCGTGGTCATCGCGCTCGCCCTCTGCGCGGAACCGAAGCTGATCGTCGCGGACGAGCCGACGACGGCGCTCGATGTCTCCATCCAGGCGCAGGTGATCGCACTATTGAAATCGCTGGCGCGGGAGAAGGGGACGGCGATGATGCTCGTCACCCACGACATGGGCGTCATCGCCGAGACCGCCGACCGCGTCGCCGTCATGTATGCCGGCCGCATCGCCGAGATCGGACCGGTGCGGGAGGTCGTGAAATACGCGAACCACCCCTACAGCGAAGGGCTGATGGCCTCGATCCCGCCGCTCGACCGGCGGGTGGAGCGCCTCGCGCAGATCGAGGGCGCGATGCCGCGCCTTTCCGCCATCCCGCAGGGCTGCGCCTACAACCCGCGCTGTCCCAAGGTATTTGATCGTTGCTACCGGGACCGGCCGGACCTGATTCCCGCCGGCACCACCGAAGCGGCCTGCTGGCTCTATGCCGAGGGAGGGCCGGCGCGTGGCTGAGGTGATGCTCGCGGCCGA
>JAYRQX010000721.1:0-1561 GCA_041910415.1 Acetobacteraceae bacterium
GCCATCGGCCAGCGCGGCCTCCAGGGCGTCCAGGCAAAGCCGGCCGTCCCGGCCAACGGGCAGCAGGGCCGGTTCCGCCACGGCGCGCAGCACCGCGGGATGCTCGGTCGCGCCGGCCAGCACCCGGCGTCCGGCGCCAAGCCCCCGGATCGCCAGCGTATTGGCCTCCGTGCCGCCGGCCGTGAAGACGAGATCGCCCGCCCGCCCGCCGAGCCGCGCGGCGACGGATTCGCGACAGGATTCCAGCAGCCGCCGCGCCGCGCGTCCGGCGGCATGGACCGAGGACGGATTGCCGGCGAGATCGAGCGCGGCAAGCACCGCGTCGCGCGCCTCGGGCCGCAGTGGCTCGGTCGCGTTCGCGTCGAGCAGGAGCATGGGGTCCGGCCTATTCGGCCGCGCTGCCGAGCTGGCCGGGCGGCATGGGCGGGGCGGCCCGGCCGCGGATGCGGCGGCCCACCACATCGGCAAGCGTCAGATGTTCCAGGAACAGCCGGATCTGGTCGCCGAGCTCGGCCCAGAGGTCATGGGTCAGGCAGCGCTGACCCGCCAGGCAACCGGGCCCGCCATCCTCGCAGCGCGTCGCATGGATCGGCTCGTCCACGCCGGTGACGATCGCGTCCAGGCTGATCTCGGCCGCAGGCCGGGCCAGCCGGTAGCCGCCGCCAGGCCCGCGGGCGGCCGTGACGAGGCCCGCCCGCCGGAGCCGGAGGAAGAGCTGTTCCAGATAGGCCAGCGACAGGCCCTGAGCCGTCGCGATGTCGGCGAGCGTGCATGGGCGGACCGCCTGGCCGAGCTCGGCGCGGGCCGCCAATTCGACCATGGCCATGACGGCGTATCGGCCGCGCGTGGAGAGGCGCATCTCCTCAACCCACCGGTGTATGCGCCGGCTCTGCCCGGAGGGCATACGCGCCATGACAAGCTGTGACACGAATCTGATAGGAAAACCGCATTCAACGACCTATGTTCGCCGGGCTTCGCGGCTCGGGAACCTGACCGCGGGGCGACCACCAACCGGATCGAGTACCCCCCACAGCCGCAGACAGCACCCTCACCGCGTCGGAGTATTTGATATCCCGAGGCGGCAGGTCAACTTTTTGCAGCGCGATTCCGTCGGAATGCGGCGGCAGCGGGGGATATCGGGTCGGTTGGGAACGGCGAAGGCGGGGGCCAGGATCGCCGGGTCTGGTCGCGTGATCGCGGGATCACGGGGCTTCAGGTTCCCCAACCATGCGGCGCATGCGCCGCGGTGGCGCGCGGGGTCCCCCTGCCCCGTGCGGGACCGCGGCGCCATGGGCCACGAAATGGAACGAGAGGCGCGATGCCTGAAGTGATGTTCGCAGGGCCGGAAGGCCGGCTCGAAGGTCGCTACCACCACGCGAAGCGACCCAATGCTCCCGTAGCGCTCATCTCACACCCTCATCCCCTTCACGGCGGCACGATGAACAACCGTGTCGTCCATGCGCTGTACCAGCGCTTCCAGGGGATGGGCTTCTCGGTTCTGCGGTACAACATGCGCGGCGTCGGCAAGAGCCAGGGCCGCTACGACGGCGGCATCGGCGAA
>JAYRQX010000722.1:0-4603 GCA_041910415.1 Acetobacteraceae bacterium
CACAGCCGACCGCGAGCGGGTCGCATTCGCGCTTGTGGCAGGGGTGCGCGCGTTCACCGCGCGACGGCCGTCGCCCAGTCGGCAGCCATGGCGGTCTCCACGCGGTTCCGCCCGCTCGCCTTGGCGCGGTAGAGCGCCGCATCCGCCGCACCGATCAGCGTTTCGGGCTGCAGCCCCGGATGGGCAAAGGCGACGCCCAGGCTCGCCGTGACCGGAAGCGGCCGGCCCGCGACCTCCACCGGCTGGTCCGCGACCGCATGCCGAAGCCGTTCCGCGACGGCGAAGGCATCGTCCGGCGCCGCGGCGGCCATGACCACCAGGAACTCCTCCCCCCCGTAGCGGCCGACGATATCCGATCCGCGCAGATGCTGGCGAAGCCGCGAGGCGACCTCGCGCAGCACGGCATCGCCCGCAGGGTGGCCATAGGTGTCGTTCACGGCCTTGAAGCGGTCCACATCCAGCATCAGCGCCGCGACCGGTCCACCCGCGGCGAGCTGGCCCGCGAGATGGCGCATCAGGTAGCGCCGGTTGCGCAGCCCGGTGAGCTGATCCGTCACCGCCAGTTCCAGGGACCGATCGAGGTCGTCCCGCAGCTGCGCCTGGTAGCGCATGCGCCGGATCTGGTTGCGCGCGCGCGCGCAGCTCGTTGCCATCGAGCGGCCGCAGCAGGTGGTCGTTGGCGCCGAGGTCGAAGGCGCGCAGTACCAGGTCGCGCTGGCGGTCATCGGCCAGCAGCAGCAGCGGCACCTCCCGCGTCTCCATGCGGGCGCGGAGGGAGGACGCAAAGCGCAGCGCCTCGCCCTGCGGCAGGGACAGGCTGACCAGGACCAGGTCGCAGGCGCCGTCCGCCAGGGCCTCCCGCGCCGCGTCCCCGGAGCGCGCGTGGTCGAGCGTCACGCCGTCGAGCGCCAGGGCCGCCGCGATCGGCGCGACCTCGGCATCCCGCTCGTCCAGCAGAAGGGCGCGGCTGCCGTCCAGCCCCGCGAGCGGGCGCGGCGGCGGTTCCAGACCGAGGCCCCGTGCAGCCTCGGCGCGGAGCCGCCAGGCATCGAGCACCTGCTTGGTGCGCAGCAGGGCGCGCAGCCGCGCGAACAGCGTCATGTCGTCGACAGGCTTGGTCAGGAAGTCGTCGGCACCGCATTCCAGGCCGCGCACGCGATCGTCCGGATCGGACAGCGCGGTCACCATCACGACGGGGATATGCTCGGTCTCCTGCAGGGCCTTGAGCCGCCGGCAGGTCTCGAAGCCGTCCATGTCCGGCATCATGACGTCGAGCAGGACGATGTCCGGTGCCTGGGCGCGGGCGAGCGCGACCGCCTCCTCGCCGCCGCCTGCCAGCGTCACCTGGTAGTATTCGCGCCCGAGCTTGGCTTCGAGCAGCTTCCGGTTCGCGAGCACGTCGTCCACGACGAGGACATGACCCGTCATGGCGCCCCTTTCGCGCTGGCCGCCGTCTTCGGGGCGCCACGCTGAAGCGGGAGGCCCGGGCCTGCCGGAAACGCCCCCTGGCCAGCATGTGGCGCTACGCCTGCGCGCATCGTACCGATCCGCCCCCTTCATGCGGCCTCAGGGCCTGACGTGATGAGAGCGGACCCTAGGCGCGATCCTTCGCCAAATGGTGAATGCCGGGGGTCCGGAGGGGATCAGCCGGAGGTGAAGGTGACCTCCCGCCCGTCATCCTTGTGCCTGAGGTGCACGACGAGGCGGGCATGCGGGGAATGGCGGACCTTCACCTGGTCATCCAGGCCCCGTTCCGAGAGCGCGATGCGCAGCGCGTCCGTCTCGGGATGCTCGGCTTCCATGCCGTGCAGGCGCCAGTGGCTGTCCTTCAGGCGGGACGCCGCATTCTTGCCGTCCCATTGGATCAGCGGCGGGATCAGATTGTCCATGTCCAGACGCTGGGGCGGGAAAGCCATGCGCCAGCTGAGATCGCCGCGCGTCATCGCCCGGATTTCCCCGCTGCGGGCCGGCCCGAGGCGCGCGACGACGGCATCGAGTACCGGCGTGCGTGCGACATAGGTGAGCAGCCGCGGCTCGGCCTCGAGCATCGTCCTCACCGAAGGCTCGTCCATGTCGAAGGGGCGCGGATGCTCGGGCTGCGGCTGGTTCGGATCAGGCGCGATGATCTCGAGGTAGCAGGCGGCGCCAAGGCCGAGCAGCATGTTGTGCGTGCCCACGCCCTCATGCACGCCGCCCTTCTGCGGACGGATGCCGAGGTGATGCTCGATGAAGGCGGCGCCGTCCTCGAGCGTGCGGGCACCGATGACGATGTGATCGATCTCGGCCATTGTTGTGCGCTGTCTTCCGTGTCTGGCGGTGGCGTGGTCTAGCGGGCGGCGAACTGGGTCTTGCCGAACATGATCTCGCGCTCCGCGTCGGTCATGGTGCCGCGGCGCTGGTTTTCGGCCAGCACCTGCACGCCGCGCTGCACGGCGGGGCGCGCGGCAATCGCATCATGCCAGCGCTTCACATTCGGAAATTGCGCAAGATCAACGTTGCGGCGGTCCGGGTTGCGGATCCAGGGGAAGGTGGCGATGTCGGCGATGGAATAGGCGTCGCCGCCGAGATACGCGGCCTGCCCCAGGCGCTTGTCGAGCACGCGGTGCAGGCGCGCGACCTCGTTCGTGTAGCGTTCGATGGCGTAGGGCAGTTTCTCGACCGCGTAATTCGCGAAGTGGTTGTACTGGCCGAACATGGGCCCCACGCCGCCCATCTGGAACATGGTCCATTCCAGCGCGCGGAAGCGCGGGGTGCCGGACGTCGGCAGCAGGGCGGAGCCGGTCTTCTCGGCCAGGTAGATCAGGATGGCCGCGCTCTCGAAGAGGGTGAAGGGACCGCCTTCGGGTCCTTCCGGGTCCACGATCGCCGGGATGCGATGATTGGGCGTGATGGCGAGGAATTCGGGCTTGAACTGCTCGCCCTTGCCGATGGCGACGGGGATGATCTCGTACGGAAGGCCCTTCCCCTCCTCGACCAGTTCCTCGAGCATGATGTGGACCTTGTGGCCATTGGGCGTCGGCCAGGTCCAGACCTGGATGGGCTGGCGCGCCTCCGGCGTGCCGGTGGGGGCTGGCATCGCTTCCTCCTTCACTGTCAGGATGGACGATGGTGCCCCGGCATGCCGGTGGCAAGGCTGCGGGCACCTGACGCCGGCAGGCGCCGGCTTCTGAAATGCTTCATGGCATGGCCTTCGGCCCGCCCGCTAGCCTCCCGGCACCCTCAACACAGAGCTGGAGAGATCAGGATGCGCGTGATTCTCCTGGCGACGCTTGCCCTTGCAAGCGGCCCCGCCTTCGCCCAATCCAACCGCAGCCAGGCCCAGGCCTGGTGCGAGGGACGCGACAACGCGACCGCCGAGCAGCGCGCGGCAGGCTGCACGCGCCTGCTGCAGGACCGGCAGGCGCGCCCTGCCGACCAGGCGCGGTACTACGCCATACGCGGCATGGCCCGGCTCCGGCTCGGCCAGGATGCCGCTGCGATGGAGGATTTCACCCAGGCCACGCGGCTCAACCCGCGCGACGTCGAATCCTTCGTGGAACTCGGCGACCTGCGCGAGCGGCTCGTCGGGCCGGGCCAGGGGCGCGCCGCCTATGACGAGGCGCTGCGCCTGGCGCCGGGCATCGTGGACGCTCAGGTCACCATCGGCCAGGCGAATGCCCGGACCGGCCATGAAGACGCCGCGCGGGCGTATTTCGACCGTGCGGTCCGCATCGACCCGCGCAGCGTCGCCGCGCTCCGGGCGCGTGCGGCATCGCGTGACGCGCGGGGAGACCAGGCGGGTGCGCTCGCCGACCTGACGGCGGCGATCGCGATCGCCCCGCGGGATGTGGAACTGCTGATGCACCGCGCGATGCTCCTCGCCGCCATGGACGACCATGACGGGGCGATCCGCGACACCACCGCGGTGATCGCGCTCAATCCTGGCGTGCGCACCGCGGCGGCCTATGCCGCGCGCGGAAGTGCGCAGGTGCAGCGCGGCAATCTCGAGGCGGCGGTCGCCGACTTCACCGAGGCGCTGCGCATCGCGCCCGCAGGGTCGCGGCTGGAGCGGGGCGAGGCGCTCTATGCGCTCGGCCGGCTGGACGAGGCGCTTGCGGACATCAATGCGGAGCTCGCGGCGCATCCGCAGCACGGCTCCGCTTATCTCTCGCGGGCCCAGGTCCACGCCGCGATGGGCGACATGCCCGGCGCGCTGGCGGATCTCGAACGGCAGGCGCGGATTGAGGGTCCCTTACGCCCCTGGGTCGTGCCCCTGGAGCGCGGCATCGTGCAGATGCTCGCCGGCAACGCCGCGGCGGCGCGCGCGGAGTTCGACGCGGTGCTCCTGGCCGATCCGAACAATGTCCACGCCCTGTCCTATCGCTGCGCGATCCGCCTGCGCCAGGACGACCAGGCCGGTGCCGCCGATTGCGAAAAGGCGGTCCGCACCGCGGGAAGCAGCGAATGGTCCGGCACCGGGGTGCCGTACGTGGCCCGTGCGGCGATGCGGATGGCGGCGGGCGATGCGGCCGGTGCCGGGGCGGATCTCGCCGAGGCGCTGCGGCGGAACCCGCGCGACGCCCATGCGCTGCAACTGAGCGCCCTGCTCAGGGCTGCCGACGGC
>JAYRQX010000723.1:0-3846 GCA_041910415.1 Acetobacteraceae bacterium
CCTTCGGCATGACGGTCCGGCGAGCCAGGCAAACCGGAGGTTTGCGCGTCATGCGGAACGCATGCCTGCGGCATGACGCGCTTGAGGGTATGCAAAGATGAATACCAACGGTCGAAGCATTCGGCCGTTGGTATGACCTTTCCCTCCAGGGCGCGGGATTGCATCCTGCGCGCGAAGGCGCCCGCGACCGGGCGCCGCGGGAGAAGCCTGGATCCATGGCCGATATCGAAACCTCGCTCGAAGGCGGGGTCCTGACCCTGACGATGAACCGGCCGGAGCGCATGAACGCGCTCTCGCTCGAACTCGGCCAGGGCATGATGGCCGCCATCGAGGCGGCGAGCGCGGACCCCGATATCGGCGCGATCGTGCTGACCGGTGCGGGCCGCGCCTTTTGCGCGGGCGGCGACGTCAAGACCATGGCCGCGCGGGGCGAGCAGACGGCCGAGATGCGGCTCGAGATCCTGCGCAACCGTTCGCGGCTGGCGCTGATGATCAGGCAGTGCCTCAAGCCGGTGATCGCCATGGTGAACGGCCCCGCCTTCGGCGCCGGCTTCTCGATCGCGCTCGCCTGCGATTTCCGCATCGCCGGCCAGTCCGCGCGCTTCGGCACGGCCTTCGGCCGCGTCGGCCTGTCAGGCGATTTCGGCGGCACCTACAACCTGACCAAGCTGGTGGGCCCCATGATCGCGCGCGAGCTTTTTCTGCTCGCCGAGCCCTTCGACGCCGACCGTGCCCTGAAGCTCGGCATCCTCACGCGCCTGGTGCCGGACGAATCCCTACGCGAGGAGACGATGGCGTTTGCAAAGCGCTTCGCGGACGGGCCGCGCGTCGCCATCGGCTACATAAAGCGCAACCTGCTGGCCGCCGAGACCGAGCCGATGGAGCGCGTGCTGGAGATGGAGGCGCTGCACCAGACGCTGCGCACCAGCCAGACCGAGGATCACAAGGAAGCGGTGCGGGCCTTCGCCGAGAAGCGCCCGCCCGTCTTCAGGGGGCGATAGCGCGCAGCCGCAGCCGGTGGCAGCCCCAGGCGAGCACGGCCTGGGACAGGAACCAGGCGAAGGGCAGGGCCGGGCGTCCCATGGCGACCAGGGCGCCGATCGCCGCGACGGCCGACAGCGCCATGGCGAGCGTGAGGGCCGCGTCGAGCACCGGGGCGGCGGAGGTGAGCAGGCGGTCCACCAGGAAGGAACGCTGGGCGAAGAACGGCATCACCAGAAGCACGGACACCAGCGCGGCGACCACCAGGCAGCCGGGCGGTCCGGCCAGGAGCGCCAATTGCCGGCCCACCTCGGCCGCCGCACCCGGCCCGGACGGCAGGTGACGGAGCACGAGAAGCGTGCCGGCGACCAGGGCACCCACCATCAGGGCGATGGCAATAGGATCTTCGGCCTCCGTCGGGGAGTGGCGCCGGGGTCCGTGGGGGGAAGGACGTGACACGAAACGGCTTCTCCGTTGCAACCGACGCGGGTGGGGGTCCCGGCCGGAATCACATTCTGTGAGACACGCATCATTCCAAAGATTTCGATCTCGCACGCCTCACGAATTGGTCAGTAGGCGGGATGTATGGTCACGTTCTCGACAGGAGCCGGGGCTTGGCACGGAGCGGCGTCCGATCCAGCCTCGGCCGCGCGCGCAATCCAGGAGAACGCCATGCTGACCGCCGCCGCCATCCTGCCGGCCGACTGGCCGAAGGGCGCCTATGCCGCGCGGCTGATGACCGCCGCGGGGCCAAGCCTGGTGGGTTTCCGCGACGGCGCGGCCTTCGACCTGACGGCCCTGTTCGGGACGGCGAGTCGCTGGCTGGACAGTCCCGATCCGGTCGTGGCGATCGGGCGGGGCACGGCTCTCGCCGTGGACCTCGCCGCCGTCATCGCCAACGCGGCCCATGATGCGCGGAAGGCCGGCACGCCCTGGCTGCTTTCGCCGATCGACCTGCAGGCCGTGAAGGCCTCCGGCGTCACCTATGTCCGCTCCATGCTCGAGCGGGTGATCGAGGAGCGCTGCCGCGGCGATGCGTCCCGCGCGGAGGCCGTGCGGGCCGAGGTGCGCGGCATCATCGGCGACGATCTCTCCGCCATCCGTCCCGGCAGCCCGGAGGCGATGGCGCTGAAGGAGGCGCTCGTCGCGAAGGGCTGGTGGAGCCAGTATCTGGAAGTCGGCATCGGCGCCGATGCCGAGATCTTCACGAAGTGTCCGCCCATGGCGACGGTCGGCGTGGGCTCGAAGGTCGGCGTGCATCCGAACTCCGCCTGGTCGAACCCGGAGCCGGAGGCGGTGATGGTGGTCAACAGCCGCGGGCAGATCGTGGGCGCCACGCTCGGCAACGACGTCAACCTGCGCGACGTGGAGGGGCGGTCCGCGCTGCTGCTGGGACGCGCCAAGGACAACAACGCCTCGGCTGCGCTGGGGCCGATGATCCGTCTCTTCGATGCCGACTTCACGCTCGAGGATATCCGACAGGCGGAAATCACGCTGACGATCACCGGCCGCGACGGCTTTGCGCTGGAGGAACGCGGCGCGGTGGGCTCGATCAGCCGCGATCCGACGGAACTGGTGGGCCAGCTGATCGGCGCGCATCACCAGTATCCCGATGGCGTCGTGCTCTATCTCGGCACGCCCTTCTCGCCGTCCAAGGATCGCGGCGCGGCGGGGATGGGCTTCACCCACAGGGAAGGGGACATCGTCTCCATCGCCAGTCCGCGCCTCGGCGCGCTCGTGAACGAGGTGGACCGCACCGACGAATGCCCGCCCTGGACTTTTGGCAGCGGCGCGCTGATGGCGAACCTGGCGAAGCGGGGCATCGCGCTCGGATGAGCGAGGAGAGCGGCACGCTTGCGCGCGCGGACGGCGTGGCGCTCGCATATCGGCGCATCGCCGGGCGCCGGCCGACCGTCGTGTTCCTCGGCGGCTTCAACAGCGACATGACGGGCACCAAGGCCGAGCATCTGTCGACGATGTGCGTCGCGCGCGGACAGGCCTATCTGCGGCTCGACTACGCCGGGCACGGGGCCTCGGGCGGGCGTTTCGAACAGGGCTGCATCGGCGACTGGGCGTCGGACGCCGAAGCGGTGATCCGCCACGCGACGGACGGGCCGCTGGTGCTGGTCGGCTCCTCCATGGGCGGCTGGATCGCGCTGCTGCTGGCGACGCGCCTTGCCGATCGGCTGCATGCGCTGGTCGGCATCGCCGCGGCGCCCGACTTCACCGAGGACCTGATGTGGGCAAAGTTTCCCGCCGACGTCCGCGCCGCGATCGAGCGCGACGGGCAGTGGAAGCGGCCGAGCCAATACGGCGACGCGTACCCGATCACGCTGAAGCTGATCGAGGATGGCCGCCGCCATCTGGTCCTGCGCGCGCCGCTGCGGATCTCGGCGCCGGTGCGGCTGCTGCACGGGCAGCGCGATCCGGACGTGCCCTGGCAGCTCAGCCTGCGCACGGCCGAGACGATCGCCGGCGACGATGTGCGTGTCGTGCTGGTGAAGGACGGCGATCACCGCCTGTCGCGGGAGCAGGACCTGGCGCTGCTGGCGCGGACGGTGGAGGAACTGCTGTAGGGATCTGCTCTATCCGCCGCGCCTGCGCTCCTCGTCCAGAATCCCCCGCAGCCCTTCCCGGTAGGTCGGATATCGCCAGGCGATCCCGAGCATCGCCTTCGTCCGCGCATTCGCGACGCGCCGGTTCTCCGCCCAGAAGGACAGCGCCATCGGTGACATCCTGGCCCGCGCCTGCTCGAAGGCGATGGCGGGCGGCGGCGCCACGCCCAGCAGCCGCGCGGCCTCCTCGACCACCGCCGCGCTCTCGGCCGGCTCGTCGTCCACCAGGTGCAGCACCCGCACCCCGGGC
>JAYRQX010000724.1:0-2133 GCA_041910415.1 Acetobacteraceae bacterium
ATGGGCCTCGGCGGCCAGCAGATAGGCCCGCTCGATCTGCGCGCCGTCGGCGCGGGGGTCGTAGGCCAGGACCTTGGAGGCGAGCGCGAGGCCGGGCGCAGGATCAAGCGCCGCGGCGACGCCGGCGGCAACGCCTTCCGGCGCCAGGACAGGCTCGCCCGCCAGCGGCACAAGCGCGCGCGTCATGGGTGCGCCCCGGCCAGCGGCCGGCGGGAAGGCCCCCGCCCCGACCAGCCTCCGCTGCGCCCCGGCGTTCGACGCCGTGCGTCGAACCCCCCGTTCGCTCGGCTCGCAGGGGAGGAAGCCGCATCACTCCCTCCCCTGCGAAGCGGGGGAGGGCAGGGCAAACGCGGAGCGTTTGCCCGGGGGTGGGGGCAAGCGCCGTTCGGAATCGGCTCGGGATGGGGGCAAGCGCCCTCACCCATCCTGCGCGTCGTCGCGGCGCCGCGTCGCAGCGCCGGGAAATGTCGTCCTGTCGGGCCCGCCGTCAGCGCTTGCCGCCGAGTTCGGCCGCGATCGCGGCCTCGATGTCGTCGGCCGACATCTCTTCGCTCGCCGCCTCCGGCAGCGGCTCCTCGTTCACGTCCATGATGCCGAAGATGTTCTCGTCGGTCGCGACGATGTCCATCACCTCCTCCTCGGCCGGCTCGGCCTCGGCGACGCGCTGCAGCGACTTGACCAGGTCGGCTTCCAGATTCGGCAGCTCGACCCGCTCCTCCGCGATCTCGCGCAGCGCGACGACCGGGTTCTTGTCGTTGTCGCGGTCCAGTTCCGGCTGCTCGCCGCGCGCGATGTTGCGCGCGCGCTGCGCCGCGTAGAGGACGAGCTCGAAGCGGTTCGGAACCTGGAGGATGCAGTCTTCGACCGTGACGCGCGCCATGGATGGCTCCAACACCAAAGGGGGCGCCCCTGGGGGGCACCCCGACCTGTTCGGACCCCGCAGATAGCCCCTGCCATGCTGCGGTGCAAGTCACTGAAACGCAAAGGGATCGAATCGGTTCAGACGAGCGGCCGGATGGCCTGCGGCGGCAGGGCCGCGATCAGCGCCTCCACGGTGCTGCCCAGCAGCGGATGCCGCCAGCCCGGCGCCACCTCCGCCAGGGGCCGCAGCACGAAGGCCCGCTGATGCGCGCGGGGATGCGGCAGCACCGGCGCAGGCCCCGGACGCACGAGATCGCCCAGCGCGATCACATCCAGGTCCAGCGTCCGCGGCGCGTTCGGGAAGGGCCGCACGCGGCCGGCCGCGTCCTCGATGGCATGCAGGGCGGCCAGCAGGCCGGCGGGGTCGCCTGCCCCTTCCAGCCGCGCCACCCCGTTCACGAAGACCGGCGCCCCTGGCATGGGGGGCACCGGGTCGCTTTCCCACCAGCGCGACAACGCCTTCAGCCGGAAGCCCGGCAGCCCATCCAGCGCCGCGGCCGCCCTGCGGCAGGTCTCGACCGGCGGCGCCCCGTCGGGGCCGGGCAGGCTCGCGCCGAGGGCGACCAGTGTGACCTTCCCGTTCATGACAGGGTGTCCATGACACGTTGCGAATCTTGGTCTAGGCACATGCCAAGGGCTTTGTCTGGGGAGAATAACAAATGAGTCAGCGACGCGATTCGGCCGGACGCGAGCGGGTCGCCGTCTTCATCGACGGTGCCAACCTGCACTACGCCGCGCGCGGATTGGGCTTCCAGGTCGATTTCGCCGCGCTGCTCGATTTCTTCGGCGCCTCCACCTACCTCATCCGCGCCTACTACTACACCGCCATGCTGGAGACCGAGGACTACAACCCGGTGCGCCGCCTCGCGGATTGGCTCGGCTACAACGGCTACCGCGTCGTCTCGAAGCCGGCCAAGGACCAGATGGATGCCTCCGGCCGCCGCTTCATCAAGGGCAACATGGATGTGGACCTGGCGGTGGACATGCTGGAACTGTCCTCCTCGGTCGATCACATCGTGCTCTTCTCGGGCGATGGCGACTTCCGCCGGCTGGTGGAAGCCGTGCAGCGCAAGGGCGTGCGGGTGACGGTGGTCTCCACGCTCGAGACCCAGCCGCCCATGGTTGCCGACGAGCTCCGCCGCCAGGCCGACGAGTTCATCGAGCTCGCCGACATCGAGCCCCGCATCGCCCGCCGCCAGCCCGAACCCGGCC
>JAYRQX010000725.1:0-1959 GCA_041910415.1 Acetobacteraceae bacterium
AAGAATCTCCTCGGCCGCAGGCCGAGATAAAACCAGTTGATCATCGAATAGATGTCGTAGACCGGCAGCCCCACCTCGTCGGCCAGCGCGGCGGCGTAGGGCGGCATGTTCGTGCATTCCAGCACGATGGCGCCGAGATCGGGGTTGTCGCGGACCAGCGCGCGGCCGGCGTCCAGGATGTCCTGCTTCGCCAGTTCCACATCCATGTCCTGCTTCTCGGCCTTGATCAGCACGCGGAAGAATTCCTTCCCGGTTTCCGTGCCCACGATCGGCGTATCCGGCGGCACGCCGGCACCGGCGAGATGCGCGGGGGTCAGGGATTGCTTGCTCACCGTCACCACGCCGACGCGCCGGCCCGGCGGCAGCGTCGCCTGCACCCAGGGCACCTGCATCAGCGAGGAGGTCGCGACCGGCACCTGCACGGCCTCCGCGAGCTCGCGCTGGAACAGCGCCAGGAAACCGCAATTGGTCGTGATCGCCTCGGCACCCAGATCCACCAGGTCCTTCGCGGCCTCGATGAAGGCATCCAGCGTGCCGCGGGCGCCGTTTAGCACCACGCGCTCCGGCGATGCGCCGCGCACCACGCGGAACATCACCGGGAAGGGCCAGGTCTCGCCATTGCCCATGTCGCCGAAGATGCGGGGGAAGCGTGCCTCCAGCATCAGGATGCCGAGGGGCGCGCCATAGATGGACTTGCCGCCGCGGGCGATGGTGGAGCGGGGAGGGACGGGTTCTCTGTTCATGCGGGCAGGTTAACCGGATACTGTCCGGCAAAACACGTCATGGAGACCGGGACGATGAAAAGACTCTTCTGTGCCGTCGCCGCCCTCGGCGCGCTGCTGGCCGCGGCGCCGGCCCTGCGGGCGCAGGATGCCCCCTGGCCGAACCGCCCCGTCACCCTGATGAGCGGCTTCCCCAACGGCGCGGGGACGGACATCTATCTCCGCCGCCTGGCCGAACCGCTGCAGCGTGCGCTGGGCCAGCCGTTCGTGGTCGACAATCGCAGCGGCGCCGGCGGGAACATCGGGTCCGACCTCGTCGCGAAGGCGCGGCCGGACGGCTACCTGTTCCTGATCGGCACGGCAGGCACCCATGCGATCAACGCCACGCTCTACCGCTCGCTGCCCTTCAACGTGGAGCGCGACTTCACGCCGGTGATCCTGCTGGGCGATGTGCCCAACGTGTTGCTGGTGAACCCCGAGCGGCGGCCGAACCTGAACTCCTGCCAGGCGGTGCTGGCGGCGGCCCGGGCGCGGCCGCAGGCGCTGACCTTCGGGTCCACGGGGAACGGCGCGTCCACGCATCTGGCCGGCGTGGTCTTCGCGATGGCCGCGGGGGTCGATCTGCTGCACGTGCCCTATCGCGGCCAGCCCGGCGCCATGCAGGCGCTGCTGGCCGGGGACACGGACCTGTTCTTCAACCAGTCCGGCCCGTCCATCGGTCCGGTCCGGCAGGGCCAGCTCCGCGCGCTCTTCACCCTGACGCGCGCGCGGCTGCCGGCCCTGCCCGACGTGCCGACGGTCGCCGAGGCCTGCGGCCTGCCGCCGATGGACACCTCCACCTGGTACGGGATCTTCGCGCCGCCGAACCTGCCGGACCCGATCCTGCGGCGGATGAACGCCGAGCTCGCGCGCATCATCGCCGAGCCCGATTTCCAGCGCTGGCTTACCGACAGCCAGGGCATCACGCCCCCGCCGCCGACCGCGCAGAACACGCCCGAGAACTTCGCGCGCGTGCTGCGCGAGGATGTGGCGCGCTGGGGCGACGTCGTGCGCCGGTCCGGCGCGACGGTGGATTGAACCAAAGCCTTCCGAAGCTTCACTGGATCGGACAGGTTTCGGGTGGTTCGATCCTGCGCGCGGGCTTCCGGGCCCGCGCGGAGGCCTGCCCGATGGCGCCACCCGATTCCGTATCCCAGTCCGGCGGCCGGCGCCCATGGCCCCGCCGCCTGCTGCTCAC
>JAYRQX010000726.1:0-2163 GCA_041910415.1 Acetobacteraceae bacterium
ATCGCCGCGGCCGGGTCGGACATCCTGGCGCATGTGAATGCCGACCACGCGGAGGCGGTCGGCCTCATCGCCGAGCGCCTTCCGGGCGGCGCGGCCGGGGCGTGGCGCATGGCGGCGGTGGATGTCGATGGCTGCGATCTTTCGGATGGTAACCGAACGGTTCGCCTTGCGTTCCCCGCGCCGGTGCGCGATGCCGGCGATGTCCGCGCGGCGCTGGTGCGGGCGGTGGGGGAGGCACGCAGCCGGCCGGACTAGGCGCCGGGCCCCCGCATCGTTCGTTTCGCGCCGCAATTTCGCCCTCGGTTGCGTCGAAACCCGCAGCCTTCGGCCCGCCAAGGCTGTTTTGACTGCTCGTCGGAGGAATTGTCCGAAATGCCTGCACCCACCGCGCTCGCCGGTACCGGAGTCGTGCCCACGGGGGAACTCCATGCGAACCTCTCCGCCCCGGGGCTGGTGGCCCATGCGCTGCGCCGCGGCGAGGGCAGGCTGTCCGCCGACGGTGCCTTCATCGCCATGACCGGCGTGCACACGGGCCGGTCGGTCCAAGACAAGTTCGTGGTGCAGGACCCCGCCGTCAGCGAGGCGATCTGGTGGGGCAAGATCAACCAGCCCATGGCGCCCGAGAAGTTCGCGAGCCTCACCTCGCGCATCCGCGCCTGGCTCGGCCAGCGGACCGAACTTTTTACTCAAGACCTCTATGCGGGCGCCGATCCCGCGCACCGCATCCGCGTGCGGCTGGTGACGACGAATGCCTGGCACGCGCTGTTCGCGCGCAACATGTTCATCCGCCCCGCCCGCGAGGAGCTGGACGGTTTCGTGCCGGACTTCACCATCCTGCACGCGCCGGAATTCCTCGCCAACCCCGAGCGCGACGGCAGCCGCAGCGAGACGGTGATCGCGCTCTCCTTCGCCGAGAAGCTGATCTGCATCGGCGGCACCAGCTACGCCGGCGAGATCAAGAAGAGCATCTTCACCGTCATGAACTGGCTGCTGCCGGAACGCGGCGTGCTGCCGATGCATTGCAGCGCCAATGTCGGCAGGGGCGGCGACACCGCGCTGTTCTTCGGCCTGTCCGGCACGGGCAAGACGACGCTGTCCTCCGACCCCGCGCGGGCGCTGATCGGCGATGACGAGCATGGCTGGTCCGATGCCGGCGTCTTCAACTTCGAAGGCGGCTGCTACGCCAAGGTGATCCGCCTGTCGCGCGAGGCCGAGCCGCAGATCTGGGACGCGTCCCATCGCTTCGGGACCGTGCTGGAGAACGTGGTCGCCGATTCCGACGGGCATCTCGACCTCGACGATGCGTCGCTGACCGAGAACACGCGGTCCTGCTACCCGCTGCCCTACATCCCCAACATCGTGCCATCAGGTACCGCTGGCGTGCCGAAGAACGTGGTGATGCTGACGGCGGATGCCTTCGGCGTGCTGCCGCCGATCGCGAAGCTGTCGCCCGCGCAGGCGATGTACCACTTCCTCTCCGGCTACACCGCGCGCGTCGCGGGCACGGAGAAGGGGCTGGGCAAGGAACCGCAGGCGACGTTTTCGACGTGCTTCGGCGCGCCCTTCCTGCCCAGGCATCCCGAGGTGTATGGGCGGATGCTCGCCGACCTCATCGCGCGCCACGGCGCCGATTGCTGGCTGGTGAACACGGGCTGGACCGGCGGGTCCTACGGCACGGGCCATCGCATGAGCATCAAGCACACCCGCGCGCTGCTGAGCGCGGCGCTGGACGGGTCGTTGGCGAAGGTGGAGTTCGTGCGCGACCCCTTCTTCGGCCTGATGATGCCGAAGGCGCTGCCGGGCGTGCCGCCCGAGGTGCTGAACCCGCGCGAGACCTGGGCCGACAAGGCCGCCTATGACCGCACGGCGAAGGACCTGGTCGCCCGCTTCGAGAAGAACTTTGAGAGTTTCGCCGGCGCCGTCGGCGAGGATGTACGCGCCGTGGCCATCCGCGCCGCGGCGTGAGCGGCGGCGGCCACGACCGGCCTGGCGCGGGGAACGATCTCTCCACGCCGCGCGCTGGGAGGAGGCGCGCCGCGCCGGCGTCGCCGCCGGTGCTGCTGGAAGCGACGCGGACGCTCTTCGCGCGCATGCGCCGGACGCGATCTGGCAGGCTGCCGGCCCCGCGCTTGCGGCCCCCGCGCCCGCCGATCATTCTGCCGG
>JAYRQX010000727.1:0-1597 GCA_041910415.1 Acetobacteraceae bacterium
GTGGCTGCCGCCTACCTCGCGGTCGTGTTCGTGCTGGGCCTTGCGGGCCACACGTGAGCTGTGCCGCTAGAATTCGGGCGCCGGACGAGCTGCCGGGGGTGCCGCATGGAAGGTCGCTGGCGCGATATCGATGCCTACCTCGAGGCCCTAGGCCCGCTGCCCCGGGCAACGCTCGCGCGCATCCGGGAGGCTGTGCGGGCGGCCGCGCCAGACGCGGTGGAGCGCATCAGCTATGGCATGCCCACGTTCACGTACCGTGGCAAGCCGCTGATCCATTTCGCGGCGGCGAAGGCGCATTGCGCGATCTATGGCACCTCGGCGGGGACGTTGCGGTTCGGGCATGGCGAGCCGCCCGAGGACGCCTTCGTGCGTGGGCTTGTCGCGGAGCGCATCGCCACGATTGAGGCGCAATTGGCCGCGGGTCCGAGGCGCGGGCGGGGGGCGAAGACCGGGGATTAGCGGAGGAGTGCGATCAGCACCGTCAGCGTGAGCATGCTCGCGAAGGTGGAAGTGACCACCGCGCGGGTGACGAAGGCGGGCACGGCCCCGAACTCGTTGGCGAGGATGGTGGCGATGACCGCCGTCGGCATGGCCGCGAGGACGACCAGCGTGTCGCGCGTGATGCCTTCGAGCCCGAGCGCGACGGCGGCGGCGTAGGCGACCGCGGGCCCGGCGAGCAACCGCCCGGCGTTGACGATGAGGACCTCGGAGAGGTGGTCGAGGGAGACGGCGTGCTGCACCTGGAGCCCCAGGACGACCAGCATCGCGGGCACGGCGGCGCCCGCGAGCGAACTGATGGGGGCGTCGAGCGTCTTCGGGAGGTCGATGCCGAGGACGTTCACGAGCCCTCCCGCGGCGGCCGCGTAGAGTGCCGGATAGCGAAACGGCGCGCGCAGGACATCGCGCCGGGAACCGTGGGATGCGGTCGAGGCGATCGCGATGCCGGCGGAGTTGGCGAGGGCCGAGCCGGCGACGAAGTTCATGACGGCCACCTGCAGGCCAGCATCGCCGAAGGCGAGTTGCGCCACAGGAAGGCCCATGTTGCCCACGTTCGGAGTCGTGGCCGCGAGCGCGACGGCCGCGCGCAGCGGGCGATCGTGCCCGGCGAGCATGGAGTAGACGGTCGCGGCGGCGTACATCGCCAGGAAGGTCGCGCCCATCACGGCGAAGATGCGGAAGGAGGCACCGGCGGAGAGCTGCGTTTCGGACAGCGAATGGAAAACAAGGCAGGGGCTGAAGAGATAGAAGACCAGCGGCGAGATGCCCGAGACGGGGATGCCTCTCCAGCGGCCGACCACGCCACCCGCCACGGCGACCAGGGCAACGGGCAGCACAACCTCGAGGAAGACGGAGAGCACGCGGCGATGTCCTGGCGAGTTGGGGCGATGCGGCCCGGCGGCCGAGATCGTAACGCCCGGGGCGCTACCAGTCCGGCCGCCCCGTCGATGTCAGGCGAGGGGGCGGTAGAGTTGGGTGCGCCACGCCGCCGGGTCCTGCGACGACTCGGGGCCGGCGGCGTAGACCTCCCAGAAGGGGCCCGCGGGGGTGTGGCCGGCAGCGGCGATCCAGGCGTCGAAGGCTTCCCAGCCGTCGCCGA
>JAYRQX010000728.1:0-2240 GCA_041910415.1 Acetobacteraceae bacterium
CCGGCATGGCATCGCCGGCGTGCATGACGCGGTCCAGGATGACGCGGTTGTTGTCGCGCGCGTCGCGGATCTGGATCGTCGTGTCGCCCCTGGCGCGCAGCGAGACGCGGGGGATCTCCGGAGCGGGCGCCGGCGGAGGCGGCTCGGGGGCGGGTGCGGGGGCCGTCGCCTCCTGTTCGCGCAGGCGTTCGCCGACCTGCGCGGTCTCCTCCAGGCGCGGCGGCAGCGGCGGGACCGGGTCCACCGCGCGCTCGCCCGTACCGGACCAGTTGTACCAGCCGATATAGCCGGCCACGACCAGGACCACGCCGATGCCGACCACGGCGCCGGCCGGAATGCCACGGCCGGGGACAGGTTCGGGGAAGACCAGGTCGCCCTTCTGCGCGCCGGTGCCGGTCACGTCGCGGAAGCGGCGGACCAGTTCATCGGCGTCGAGACCGAGGGCGCTGGCGTAGGACCGCACGAAGCCCATGGCATAGGCCGGGCCGGGCAGGTCCTTGATCCGGCCTTCCTCGAGCGCCGCCAGGTAGCGGCGGTTGATGCGGAGCCGGTTGGCGGCATCCTCGATGGTGATGCCGAGCGCCAGACGCGCCTCACGGATCTCCTCGCCGATGCGGGCGGCCTCGGCGGCGGTCAGTTCGGGGCGGGCGAGGCGCTTCATGGGGGATTGGGACCGGACAAGGGGCGGCAATTAGCCGGGCATTGCCCAGCGGGCAAACAGGAACCTTTGTTCCGCGGTCAGGAAGGAACGGGAGCCGCCCTCATGCCGCGTTGCGCCGCCGGGCCGCGATGGCCGCGGCCGCCTGGTCCATGAGTTCGGCGACGATCTCGGCCGCCGGCTGTTCCCTGGTCACCATGCCCACGGACTGGCCGGCCATGAGGGAGCCCTGCTCGACATCGCCGTCCACGACCGCGCGGCGGAGCGCGCCGGCCCAGAAATGCTCGATCTCAAGCTGGCCTGCCGCCTTCTCCACCTCGCCGGCCAGGAAGCGGCGGATGACCTCGGCCTGGTGTTCCAGGAACCGCTTCGTGCCTTCGTTCTGCAGGGCGCGGACGGGAATGACAGGGAAGCGTTCGTCCAGCTGCACGGTCGGCAGGGCGTCGCGCGCGGCGCCGCGGATGAAGGCGCGCTTGAAGTTCGGATGCGCGATGCATTCGGTCGCGCAGACAAAACGCGTGCCGATCTGCGCGCCCGCGGCGCCCATGTCCAGGTAGGAGAGGATCGCCTCGCCCCGGCCGATGCCGCCCGCCACGAAGACCGGAACATCCCGCATGTGGGGCAGGATTTCCTGCGCCAGCACGTTCAGGCTGACCGGGCCGATATGCCCGCCGGCCTCGCTGCCCTCGATCACCAGCGCATCGGCGCCGGAGCGCACGAGCTTCTTGGCCAGCGCCAGCGCCGGCGCGAAGCAGACGACCTTCGCGCCCCCGTCCTTCGCCTTCTTGATGGCGCTGCCGGGCGGAATGCCGCCGGCGAAGACAATGTGCCCGACCTTCGCATCCAGGCAGGTCTGCACGAGGTCATCCAGCATGGGATGCATCGTGATGAGATTCACGCCGAACGGCTTCGTCGTGAGCGCCTGCGTGCCGGCGATTTCCTCCGCCAGTCGCGGCGGCTCCATGGCGCCACAGGCAATGACGCCGAAGGCGCCGGCGTTGGACAGCGCGGCGACCAGATGCCGTTCGCTGACCCAGGACATGGCGCCTCCCAGCAGGGCGTAGCGCGTGCCGAGGAAGGCCGTGCCGCGCGCCATCAGGCGGTCCAGCTCCTCCCGCGCCCAGGCGGGAATCGCGGGGGCCTCCGTCGCCGCGGCGCTCACTGATCGAGGCCGTAGGCCGTGTGCAGCGCGCGCACCGCGAGCTCGGTGTAGTCGGCCGCGATCAGCACGCTCACCTTGATCTCGCTGGTCGAGATGACCTCGATGTTGATGCTCTTCTCGGCGAGCGTCCTGAACATGGTGTTCGCGACGCCGGCATGGCTGCGCATGCCGATGCCGACGACGCTGATCTTCGCGACATTGGGGTCCGACAGGATCTCGGTGAAGCCGAGCTCCGCCTTGTGCCTGTCGAGCGCGTCCTGCGCCCGGGCCAGATCCGCCTTGCCCACGGTGAAGGTCATGTCCGTCGTGCCGTCCGCACCGACATTCTGCACGCTCATGTCCACGTTGTCGTTGGCCTTGGCGTGCGCGCCGCAGATGCCGGCGGCGATGCCGGCGCGGATGGCTGCGTCGATCATGTCG
>JAYRQX010000729.1:0-2643 GCA_041910415.1 Acetobacteraceae bacterium
CACGGCGCCTTCACCTGGGGCGTAGTCGACCGGTTGCTCGAGGAGGAGTGGCTGGAACTCGAAGGCGTCTCCGGCACCTCGGCCGGCGCGATGAATGCGGCCGTGCTCGCCAGCGGCTATGCCAAGGGCGGGCGCGACGGGGCGCGCGCGGCACTGGAAGACTTCTGGAAGCGGAACTCGGATGCCGCGCTGTTCAGCCCCTTCCAGCGCGGCATCGTGGACCGGATGCTCGGGCGCTGGACACTCGACAACTCGCCGAGCTTCCTGATGATGGACTTCCTCGCCCGCGTGATGTCGCCCTACGACCTTCCCCAGATCGGCGAGAACCCGCTCCTCCCCGTGTTGCGCGAGAGCGTGGATTTCGCCGCGCTGGCCGCCGGGCCGATCAAGGTCTTCGTCACCGCGACCAATGTCCGCACCGGCCGCCCGCGCATCTTCCGCAATGCGGAGATCACGCCGGATGCGCTGCTGGCCTCCGCCTGCCTGCCGCAGCTGTTCCCGGCGGTCGAGATCGACGGCGAGCCGTACTGGGATGGCGGCTTCGCGGGCAACCCGACCCTGGTGCCGCTGATTTCCGAACTGAAGTCGGACGACACCATCCTGGTGCCGATCAACCCGATCGAACGCCCCGGCACCCCGCGCAGCGCGCGCGACATCCTGGACCGCGTGAACGAGATCTCCTTCAACGCCGTCGCGCTGAAGGAACTCAAGATGCTCGCGCTGCTGCGGCGCGTGGCCGATACCGGCGGCGGCGAGGCGCAGAACTGGGCGCGGATGCGCATGCACGTCGTGCGCAACAACGTCATGGTGGAACTCGGCTACTCGTCCAAGCTCAACGCCGAGTGGGCCTTCCTGACCATGCTGCGGGACGAGGGCCGCAAGGCCGCGCAGCAATTCCTCGACGCCCACGGCACCGATATCGGCAAGCGCTCCTCGCTCGATTTCGACGCCATGATCGATGGGGAGTGAGGCGATGGGTCTCCTTGGCATCCTGCTTGGCCTCGCGCTCCTCGTCGCGTTCGCCTTCCGCGGCTGGACCGTCCTGTTGCTGGCGCCCGCCGCGGCGCTGACCGCGGCGGCCTTCGCGGGGGAACCGCTGCTCGCGCACTGGTCGCAGACCTTCATGGGATCGGCCGCGCGCTTCGTCGGCCAGTTCTTCCCGCTGTTCCTGCTCGGCGCGATCTTCGGCAAGCTGATGGAAGACACCGGCGCGATCGACACCATCGGCAAGGCGCTCACCGAAAAGCTCGGCGCCGAGCGCGCGATCCTCGCCGTGGTGCTGGCCGGCGCCGTCGTCACCTATGGCGGCGTCAGCCTGTTCGTCGCCTTCTTCGTGCGGGTGCCCCTGGCGCAGGCGATGTTCCAGGCGGCCGGCATCCCGCGCCGGCTGATGCCGGCCACCATCGCGCTCGGCACCTCCACCTTCACCATGTCGGCGCTGCCCGGCACGCCCGCGGTGCAGAACGCGATCCCGATGCCGACCTTCGGCACCACACCCTTCGCGGCCCCCGGCCTCGGCCTGATGGCGAGCGCCATCATGCTGGCCTTCGGTCTGTGGTGGCTGCACCGCGGCGCGGCGGCGGCGAAGCTGGCGGGCGAGGGTTTCGGCGCGACCGCCGTCATCGATCCCGGCGAGGATATGCGCCTGCGCGAGCTTGCCGCCACGGCGCGCGAATTCGACACCGGCGAGCTGACCAGCACGAAGGGCGCCGCCGCCGGCCCCTCGCTCTTCATCGCGGCCCTGCCCCTCGCGGTCGTCATCGCCGTGAACCTCCTGATGTCCTTCGTCGTGCTGCCGCGCATGGACACGAGCTTCCTGGCCGAGGCGCGCTGGGGCGCCACGACGCTTTCGGCCGTCGGCGGCCTGTGGTCCGTCCTGGTGGCGCTGACCGCGGCCATCCTGGTGCTGGTCGCGACCAACGGGGCACGCCTGCCCTCGCTCCGCGACAGCATGGATGCCGGCGCCAACGCATCCGCCCTGCCGATCCTGAGCGTGGCGAGCCTGGTCGGCTTCGGCGCCGTGGTCGCCGCCCTGCCGGCCTTCGAGGCGGTGCGGGACTGGGTGCTCGGCATCGGCGGCGGGCCGCTCACCTCGCTCGCCGTCGCGATCAACATCCTGGCGGCACTGACCGGGTCGGCGTCCGGCGGCATGACCATCGCGCTCGATGCGCTGGGGCCGACCTACATGGCGCTGGCGGCGGAGAAAGGCATCGACCCCGCGCTGATGCATCGCGTCGCCGTCATCAGCGCCGGCACGCTGGACGCGCTGCCGCACAACGGCGCGGTGGTCACCATGCTCGCCATCTGCGGCTGCACGCATCGCGAAAGCTACGGCGCGATCGTGATGGTCAGCGTCCTCGGTGCGCTGCTCGCGCTCGCCGCGGTCATCCTGGTCGGCGGCACGGTCGGGAGCTTCTAGCCCCGACAAGCCGCTGCTAGACGGGGCGCGTGACGCGTCCAGACACCTTCGAGATCTTCCTCGCGACCTTTCCGGGCCTCGAGCCCGTGCTGGCCGAGGAGGTGCGCGCCAAGGCCTTCAAGCGGCCGGACATCGTGCCGGGCGGCGTCGTCATCAAGGGCGGCTGGCCGGAGGTGTGGCGCGCGAACCTCTGGATCCGGGGCGCGAGCCGCGTGCTCGCGCGC
>JAYRQX010000730.1:0-5025 GCA_041910415.1 Acetobacteraceae bacterium
GGCGGCACGGGATCGCCGACCTCGAAGCCCTGCATGACCAGTGCGCCCTTGATGCAGGCGGCCAGCGAATGCGCGGCGAACAGCTCGTTCACACGCCACAGGCTGCGCTGAAGGGTCAGCGCCGCATCCCATTTCTGCGCGCGGCAGAGTTCGTAGAGGCGCACGCTCTCGCGCGGAATGGCGCAGGCCGGGCCGGCCATCCATCCCTTGCCCCCGATCAGCATGACCGCCGCGGGGATGTGCGCGGACGCCGCGAAGACCTCGATCCGGCCTTCGGTGCGGTTGAGGATCGAGAGCAGCCGCCCGGTGTTGGTGGAGGCATCCTTGATGCCGACGATGCGCGGATGGCGGGAGAGCGTGTCGATCGCGGGCAGCGAAAGATCGGAACGCTGGAAATTCGGGTTTGTGTAGAGCACGAGCGGCAGGTCCGTCGCATCCGCCATGGCGGTGAAATAGGCGACGACGCCGGTCTCGCTGACGGGAAAATAGGCTTCGAGCAGGCCGAGGATGCCATTCGCGCCGATGGCGGCGAACGCCTTCGCCTGGCGGATCGCATCCGCGGTCGTCGTCGCGGCGACGCCGGCGACGACCGGCACGCGGCCGGCCGCCTGCTCGACCACGATCTCGACGATCCGCCGCCGCTGCGCCCAGTCCAGATAGGCGAACTCGCCCGTGCTGCCGAGCGGCGTCAGACCATGCACGCCGCTGGCGATGAGATGGTCCACCAGGCGGCGCAACGCGGGTTCCAGCACCTGGCCGTCGCTGCCGACGGGGGAGACGAGATAGGGGAAGACGCCATGGAAGCCGCTGTTCATGTGGCGCTGTCTAGCAGGGGCCGCGGGGCTTCCCAAGTCGCCATGCGGGGCACAGTATCGCCCGATCCGACGGGAACCGGGGGCTGGCATGAACGCGACGCGCCGTGCGCTGGGCATCCTCACCGCGGGATTGGCCCTCCCGCTTCCCGCGCTCGGGCAATGGGCGCCGCGGCAGCCCATCCGGATCCTGGTTGGCTTCTCCCCCGGCGGCACGGCCGACATCACCGCACGGATGGCGCAGGACGCGCTGCAGCGGCGATCCGGCACACAGGTCGTGGTGGAAAACCGGACGGGCGCGCTCGGCTACATCGCGCTGCAGGCCGCGGCGCGGGCGACGCCGGATGGCACCACGCTGGCCATCGGCATCCTGGGCAACATGGTGATGGGGCCCATCGTGCCCGGCACGCCCATCCCCTTCGACCTGGATGCCGAGATCCTGCCCATCTGCAACCTGGCCGGCACGCCGATGGCGCTGATCGCGCGCCCGGATGCACCCTTCTCCACGCTGGCGGAGTTCGTGACCTGGGCGCGGGAACGCCCCGGGCAGGCAACCTATGCCTCGACCGGTGCGGGGTCGACCAACCAGCTCGCCGCGGAATACCTGGCGCGGGAGGCGGGGCTGCGCCTTCTCCACGTGCCCTATCGCGGCGGCGCGCCGGCAGGGATGGACCTGATCGCGGGGCGCGTGGACATCTTCTTCGGCAATATCGCGGAATTCGCGCAGATGATCCGCGACCGCCAGGTGAAGGCGCTGGGGCTGGCCTCCTCGCGGCCGAACGCCATGGTGCCCGACCTGCCGCTGCTGACGCGCGACTACCCCGCGCTGGATATCGCCAACTGGTTCGGGCTGACGGGGCCGAAGGCGCTGCCGGCGGATATCGCCGCGGCGCTTGGGCAGATGTTCACGGACGCGATGAACGATCCCGCGACGGTCGCCGCCATGGCACCGCGCGGACTGGAACCCATCCGCGAAGTCGGCCCGGCCTTCGCCGAGCGCATCCGCCGCGACCGCGAACGCTGGGGCGCCGTCGTTCGCGCCGCCAACATCCGCGCCAATTGAAGGAATTCCCGTTAGCGATGAGTACGCTGTCTCTCGGCATCGATATCGGCGGCACCTTCACCGATATCGTCGTCTTCGATCCGGTGACCGGCCGCGCGGATATCTGGAAGGAAAGCACGACGCCGGACGACCCCGCGCGCGGCGTCATGGCCGGCACGCGGCGGGTGCTGGAAACGCACGGCATCGCACCGGGACGGATCGGGCGCGTCGTGCACGCGACGACGCTCTTCACCAATGCGCTGATCGAGCGCAAGGGGGCCAGGACCGGCCTGCTGACCACCGCCGGCTTCCGCGACACGCTGGAAATCGGCCGCGAACGCAAATACGAACTCTACGACATTTTCATTCGTATGCCCGATCCCATCGTGCCACGGCCCTGGCGGCGCGAGGTGACGGAGCGCCTGGCGGCGGACGGATCGGTGGTCACGCCGCTCGACATCGATGCGGTGCTGCGGGAGACCGAGGCGCTGGCCGCGCAGGGCGTCACCAGCCTCGGCATCGTGTTCCTGCATTCCTACGCCAACGACACCCATGAGCGCGCGGCGGCGGCGGCCATCGCGCGGCGATTTCCGCAACTGTCGCTGTCCCTGTCGTCCGACATCGCGCCGGAGATCCGCGAATACCCGCGCGCCAGCACGACGGTCGCGAACGCCTATGTGCGGCCGCTGGCGGAATCCTACCTGGAACGTCTGGAGCAGGAGCTGAAGGCCGCAGGCATTCCGGGCGGGCTCTACCTGATGCTCTCCAATGGCGGGCTGACGCATGTGGCGGAAGCCAAGCGCGCGCCGGTTCAGCTGCTGGAAAGCGGGCCCGCCGCGGGTGCTCTGGCGGGTGCCTGGTTCGGTCGCCATGCGGGGCTGGATCGCGTGCTCGCCTTCGACATGGGCGGCACCACCGCGAAGCTCGCGCTGGTGGATGACGGGCAACCGCTGGTCGCCTGGGGCTTCGAGGCCGCGCGCGAAAAGCGCTTTCTGCGTGGCTCCGGCCTGCCGATCCAGATCGCGACGGTGGAACTCATCGAAATCGGTGCCGGCGGCGGCTCCATCGCGCGACGCAGCGAGCTCGGCACGCTGCAGGTCGGGCCGGAAAGCTCCGGCGCGCAGCCCGGCCCCGCCTGCTACGCGCGCGGCGGGACGGAACCGACGGTGACGGATGCCGACCTGTCGCTTGGCTACCTGAATGCCGATTTCTTCCTGGGCGGCGCGATGACGATCGACAACCAGGCGGCAACGCGCGCGCTGGATGGCCTGGCCGGCAGGCTGCGTGTGGACGGCACGCGCGCCGCCTTCGGCATCCATGACGTGGTGAACGAGAACATGGTCGGCGCCGCGCGCGTGGCGATTGCCGAACGCGGCCGCGTGCCGCGGGAATACGCGCTGATGGCGACCGGCGGCGCGGCGCCCGTGCATGCCTGGCATGTCGCGCGCAAGCTCGGCGTCACGCGCGTGGTCTGCCCGCCCGGCGCGGGCGCGGGCAGCACCATCGGCATGCTGATGGCTCCCGCACGCGCGGACCGCGTGGCCTCGCTGAACGTCGCGCTGGACAGGGCGGACTGGGCGCAGATCGGCGCGCTCTACGATCGGCTGGAGCGCGAGGCGCTGGCGCTGGTGGATGGTACGGGCGCGGACCTCGGACGCCGCGACATCCAGCGGCTCGCCGACATGCGCTACATCGGCCAGGGCAGCGAGATCACGGTGGCGC
Organism: Acetobacteraceae bacterium; assembly: GCA_041910415.1. Classification (GTDB taxonomy): domain Bacteria; phylum Pseudomonadota; class Alphaproteobacteria; order Acetobacterales; family Acetobacteraceae; genus JAYRQX01. The sequence goes on from JAYRQX010000730.1 coordinate 3,577, forward strand.
TGCCGGCGACGGTCGATGCTGCATCCGCGCGCACGGCCTTCGAAGCCGCCTACCGCGTTCTGTTCGGCCGCACGCCGCCGGGCGCGGCGATCCAGTTCGTCGCGTTGCGGCTCGCGCTGACAGCGCCGGTGCCGGGGGCGGAGGCTCTGCTGCGCCTGCCTTCCCGCCCCGCGGGCGCGGCCAGGAAAGGCACGCGCAGCGTCTACTTCCCCGACGCCGGCGGCGCCGTGGAGACGCCGGTCTTCGATCGCTACGCCCTCTCGCCAGGCTTCTCGACCGCGGGCCCCGCGGTGTTCGAGGAGAACGAAAGCACCTTCATCGTGGGCCCGGGCGCGACGATCCGCATGCTCGACGATGGTTCTATTCTCGCGGAGACCGTGGCATGATCCGCCGCTTCGATGCCGTGGAACTGGAACTGCTCTGGCGCCGGCTGATTTCGCTGGTCGATGAGGCCGCGGCGGCGCTGGTGCGCACATCCTTCTCGACCCTGGTGCGGGAGAGCTACGACTTCTCCTGCGTCGTTACCGATGCGTCGGGCCAGTCGCTCGTGCAGGCGACGGAAAGCATCCCCTCCTTCATCGGCACGCTGCCCGAGACGGTGAAGCACTTCATTCGATTCTTCCCGCCGGAGGCCTTGCAGCCGGGCGACGTGCTCATCACCAACGACCTCTGGATGGGCACGGGGCATCTGCCCGACATCACGGTGGCGAAGCCGATCTTCCTGGACGGCAAGCTCGTCGCCTTCAGCGCGTCCACCGCGCACGCACCCGACATCGGCGGAAAGATCAGAAGCCCCGAACCGCGCGAGGTGTTCGAGGAAGGCTTGCAGATCCCGCCGCTCAAACTCATGCGCGCGGGCGTCATGGACGACACGCTCGTCGCCATGCTGAGGCAGAATGTCCGCACGCCCGACCAGACGCTGGGCGACCTTTGGGCGCAGGTGGTGGCGCTGGACCTGATGGAGGATCGGCTGCTCGGCATGATGCACCAGGCCGAGCTGTCCGACCTGACGGACCTCGCCGCGGAGATCCAGGGCAGTTGCGAACGCGCCATGCGCGCGGCGATCGCCGCGCTGCCCGATGGCACCTACCGCAGCGAATTGCAGACCGACGGCCTGCTCGACACGCCGATCACGATCAAGTTGGCGCTGACCATCAAGGGCGACAAGATCGAGATGGACTATGCGGGCAGCGACCCGCAGGTGGATCGCGCGATCAACTGCGCGCTCTGCTACACCTACGCGATGTCGATGTACGGCGTGAAGGTCTGCACCTCGCCGAACCTGCCGAACAACGAGGGCGCCTGGCGGCCCATCACGGTGAAGGCGCCGGAAGGCTGCATCGTGAACCCGCAATTCCCGGCTTCCGGCGGGTCGCGCATGCTGATCGGGCACTACCTGCCGATGCTGGTCTTCGGCTGCCTCGGCCAGGTGGTGCCGGACCGCGTGAC
>JAYRQX010000731.1:0-1862 GCA_041910415.1 Acetobacteraceae bacterium
ATCCGCGTCCGGCGTGTCGATGCGGGCGAATTGCAGCGCGACCGCGGCCAGGTCGATCTCCGCATCGGGAAGGTGGCCCGCGGCGTCCAGCGCCGCGCGCGGGTCGGGCGCCGGTGTCATGCCCCGCTATGTCGGCGCGGCGCGCGGGCCGCGCAAGCCTGTCGCGTCAGCGATCGAAGCCGCGCTCGATCGTCTCGGCCAGGGTGCGCAGCACCTTGATGCGCGCGAAATACTTGTTGTTCGCCTCCACCAGCGTCCAGGGCGCGCGGACGGTCGAGGTGCGGTCCACCATGTCGCAGACGGCGCGCTCGTAGTCGTCCCATTTCTGGCGGTTGCGCCAGTCCTCCTCGGTGATCTTGTGGCGCTTGAACTCGATCGCCTCGCGCTCCTTGAAGCGGCGCAGCTGTTCCTCGCTGCTGATCGCCAGCCAGAATTTGGCGAGCAGGATGCCATGGTCGCAGAGCTCGGCCTCGAACGCGTTGATCTCCCCATAGGCGCGCATCCAGCCGGGCGGCGCGCAGAAGCCTTCCACGCGCTCGACCAGCACGCGGCCGTACCAGGAGCGGTCGAAGATCGTCAGGAATCCCGGGCGCGGGATGTGGCGCCAGAAGCGCCAGAGATAGGGCTGCGCGCGTTCCTCCTCGGTCGGCGCGGCGACGGGGACGATGCGGAAGCTGCGCGCATCGAGCGCCGCGGTCACGCGCCGGATGGCGCCGCCCTTGCCGGCGGCGTCGTTGCCCTCGAACACCGCGACCACGCTGCGCTTGGCGAATTTCCGGTCGCGCGACAGCTTGGCGATCCGCCCCTGCCATTTCTCGAGCTCGGGCCCGTAGTCCTTCTTGTCGAGCGCCTGGTCGAGCGTCAAGGCGCGCAGGATGTTGAGCTTGTCCACCACCGGCGCGATCGGCACATCGGCCTCGGCCGGCGGCCTGGGGCTCCCGGTCTTCAGCCGTTCCTCCAGCGCCTGCAGCAGATGGCGGCCGACGAAGAGCGAGCGGTAGCGCTCCTCGACACCGGGCACGACCATCCACGGCGCCTCCCCGGTCGAGGTCCTGCGCAGGAAGGGTTCGGTCACGTCGATGAAGTCGTCGTAATGCTCGAAGTTCAGCCAGTCGAGCCTGCTGACGCGCCAGGATGTGCGCTTGTCCGACTCCAGCGCCTTCAGGCGCTTCTTCTGCTGCGCCTTGGACAGATGGAACCAGTATTTCAGCAGCAGCACGCCCTCGTCGTGCAGCATGCGTTCCATCTGCAGGATCTCGTCCACGCGCCGGTCGTATTCGGCGCCGCCGATCTTCTTCGCCACGCGCTGCACGATGGGCGCCGTGTGCCAGGCGCCGAAGAAGATGCCGATGCGCCCGCGCGGCGGCAGGGCGCGCCAGAAACGCCACATCGGCGGATGCGCGGCCTCCTCGTCGTTCGGCAGCGCGAAGCCGCGCGTCTGGATGAAGCGCGGGTCCATCCATTCGTTCAGCAGGTTGACCGTCTCGCTCTTGCCCGCGCCCTCGACGCCCGCGATCAGGATCAGCACCGCGAAGGGCTGCTCCGCGCCAAGCCTGCGCTGCGCTGCGAGCAGCGCGGTGCGCAGCGTCGCGACCTCGCGCTCATAATCCTCCTTGGATACCTCGTGCCGCAGCATGGCGGATTCGAACATGGGCCGGCGCCCCCACCTGGTCTCGCAACCGCGATGCTATGGCGCGCGGCACGCGCGCGGAAGCCCGGGCGTGCCCTGTCCGGTTCCTTTTGGCCGCGCGTCACTCTAGGCTGTCCGGGGTGGAACGCTTGCGACGCGGTGGAACCTTGGTCGAAACCGAACCGGCTGACATGTCCTCGGCGGCGCCGCCTCCGCCGCCGCGCGGCATCGG
>JAYRQX010000732.1:0-1626 GCA_041910415.1 Acetobacteraceae bacterium
CACGCCGTGCTCGCGCGCCAGCCTCCGCGCCAGCGGCGTTGCGACCACACGCGCGCCGGAACGCGGCGGCGGCGCGGCCATCGGCGCTTCCACTGCCGCGGATCCCTCTGCCGTCACCGCCGGCGCCGCTGCCCCTTCGCCGCTCCACCGCGCAACGACCGTTCCGACCGGGACCGTCTCGCCCGCCGGCACCAGGCATTCCAGGATCTCGCCCTCGGCCGGCGCCTCGATTTCCGTCGCGATCTTCTCGGTCTCGACGACGAACAACACCTGTCCTGCCGTCACGCGCATGCCGGGCGAGACCTTCCATTCCGCGAGGAGCCCCTCGGTCATGGTCAGCCCCAGCTTGGGCATGAGGATATCGCCGGCCATGCGCGTCGCTCAGCGTCCCTGGAACTGCGCCGCGCGCTTCTCGGCGAAGGCCTTGCAGCCCTCATGCGCATCGGCGCTGTCCAGCACCAGGCCGATCATCGCGTGCTCGTACGAGAGCGCCTGCGGCAGCGGCATCTCCGCCCCGTCGCGCAGCGTGCGCTTCAACAGCTTCAGGATCAGCGGCGACTTGCCCGCGATCTTTTCCGCAAGCTTCATCGTCTCCGCCATCAGCTCCGCCTTCGGCACGGCGCGGTTGGCGAGGCCCAGCGACACGGCTTCCGCCGCGCTGATCTGGTCACCCGTGAACATCATCATGCGCGCCTGGCACGGCGAGATCTGCCGGATCAGCCGCTGCGTCCCGCCCGCGCCGGGGAAGAGACCCAGATTGATCTCCGGCAGGCCGAGCCGCGCCGTCTCCGCCAGGATGCGGATGTCGGTGCAGAGCAGGAGCTCTGTCCCGCCGCCCAGCGCAAATCCGTTCACCGCCGCGATGGTCGGCTTGTCGCAGCGTTCCACGCGGTTGAAGACGCGGTGCAGCGCCTCGCCCAGCTCCAGATAGTGCGGCAGCCCCTGCCGGCTTTCCAGGTCGCGAATGTCACCACCCGCGACGAAGGCCTTCTCGCCCGCACCCGTGATCACGATGACGCGCACCGCCGGATCGGCCTCGGCAGCCATGAACGCGTTCTCGAACGCCGTGAGCGTCGCAAAATCCAGCGCGTTCAGCGCGGCGGGGCGGTTGACGGTCAGCAGCGCGACCGCGCCGCGCGTCTCGGTAAGGACGAGATCGTCGGCCATGCGCGTTCTCCTTATGCGAGCGTGCGGCGGACCGCCGCGGCAATGCGGGATGCATCGGGCCGCCAGGCAGTCTCCAGCGGCTTGGCGAAGGGCACGGGCGTGAAGGGCGCGGCGACGCGCAGGATCGGGCCGTCCAGTTCATCGAACCCGACATCCGCCATGCGCGCCACGATCTCCGCACCCGCGCCGAAGGCTTCCACCGCTTCGTGCGCGACGACGAGATGATGCGTGCGCGAGAGGCTCTCCAGCACCGCTGCCTCGTCCCAGGGCTGCAGGCTGCGCAGGTCCAGCACCTCCGCCTCGATGCTCTCCTTCGCGAGTTGGGTTGCGGCATCCAGCGCCCAGTGCACCGCCGCGCCGTAGCAGACGATGGTCGCATCGCGCCCCGCGCGCGCGATGCGTGCGCGGCCGATGGGCACGCTGTCGGGCGGTTCGGCGACCTCGCCCTTCATGGCGTAG
>JAYRQX010000733.1:0-2171 GCA_041910415.1 Acetobacteraceae bacterium
CTCCGTCGGCGCCTGCGCTGCGCAAGGCTCTCTTTCCACTGCTGTCCGCCCGCTTCGGCGGCAAACCCGCGAAGCTGCGCGGGACCGAGTACCAGGTGCCGCTCGGGCCCGTCGGTACGGCCAGCCTGGCGCTGCGACTCGATTTTGGTGGGATGGCGCGCGGACTGCGCTGGGCGGTGACGGTGACCGGCGCGGGCGGCCTGCGCTACGGTGCGGCCTCCTACGAGGAACTCCTGGGCCTGCCGGCCCCCGAGTGGGACGTGCTGCGCACGGACCGCCTGAACGACGACCTGGCATTGCTGCTGGAGCGGGTGGAGGGGTGTCTGTCCCTGGTCCGGGGCGTCGTCTGGGACTGACGTGGTTTCTGCGCCACAGAGGCGGTGCGCTGGCGGGGGGCCGGACTTGCCGGCGCGCCGCTTGACCGCCACCTTGCGCGCCCGGCCGCGTCGCACTTCAAACCAACACGCCGCCGCGCCCCGAGGAGACGGACATGAACGCACGCAGATACCGGATCGCCGTCATCCCCGGCGACGGCATCGGCAACGAGACGACGCCCGAGGGCCTGCGCGTGCTGGATGCCGCGGCGCGGCGCTTCGGCTTCGAACTCGAGCTCAAGCACTACGACTGGTCCTGCGAGCTCTACACCAAGACCGGCAAGATGATGCCCGATGACGGGCTCGACCAGCTGAAGGAGAGCGATTCCGTCTTCCTCGGCGCGGTCGGCTGGCCGGGGGTGCCCGACCATGTCTCGCTCTGGGGCCTGCTCATCCCGATCCGGCGCGGCTTCGACCAGTATGCGAACATCCGCCCCTGCAAGCTGCTGCCGGGATCGAAGTCGCCGCTCGCGAACCGCGGGCCGGAGGACATCGATTTCTACGTGGTGCGCGAGAACACCGAGGGCGAGTACAGCTCGGTCGGCGGGCGCATGTTCCCGGGCACGGACCGCGAGTTCGTGTCGCAGCAATCCATCCTGACGCGGATCGGCACCGACCGGATCATCAAATATGCCTTCGACCTCGCGATGACGAGGAAGCGCAAGAAGGTGACCAGCGCCACCAAGTCCAACGGCATCACCTTCACCATGCCCTACTGGGACGAGCGCTTCGACGCGATGGCGAAGAAGTACCCTGACGTGACGACGGACCAGTTCCACATCGACATCCTCTGCGCGCATTTCGTGCAGCATCCGGACTGGTTCGATGTGGTCGTCGGCTCCAACCTGTTCGGCGACATCCTGTCCGATCTCGGTCCTGCGGTCGCGGGTTCCATCGGCATCGCGGCGTCGGCCAACATCAATCCGGAAAAGAAATTCCCGTCGATGTTCGAGCCCGTGCATGGCTCGGCGCCGGACATCGCGGGCAAGTGGATCTGCAACCCCATTGGGCAGATCTGGTCGGGCGCCATGATGCTCGAGCATCTCGGCGAGAAGGAAGCGGCTGACTGCATCGTGGCCACGATCGAGAGGCTGCTGGCCGAAGGCGGGCCGCGCACGCGCGACATGGGCGGGCAGGCCGGCACGGTCGATGTGGGCAAGGCCATCGCGGAGGCGGTGGCGCGGGGCTGACCGGGGGGTTTACCCCCACCCCAACCCTCCCCCGCTTCGCAGGGGAGGGGGCTAGGCGTCCCAGCCGATGCTGCGGCGGAGAAAGTTCATGCCGAGCGCCGCGAAGCCGGCGATCTCGGCATTGTCCTTGCCGTAGGCATGCCCGCCGGCCGCCGGTTCGTGGAACCAGGCCCGGTATCCCATCGCCTGCAGCTTCGCGGCCATCTTGCGCGCATGGCCCGGATGCACGCGGTCGTCGCGCCGTGACGTCGCGAGCAGGATCGGCGGATAGTCCCGTCCCGGTTCCGCCAGGTGATAGGCGGAAATGTGCCGGAGGAAGTCCCAGTCCTCCGCCACGTCGGGGTCGCCATATTCCGCGATCCAGCTCGCGCCGATCAGCAGCTTGTGGAAGCGGCGCATGTCGATCAGCGGGATGGTGCAGAAGAGCGCGCCGAAATGGTCGGGGAAGCGCGTCAGCATGTTGGCGATCAGCAGGCCCCCATTCGATCCGCCCTCGGCCGCGATGCGTCCCGGGCGCGTCACGCCGCGGCGCACCAGGTCGGCGGCGACGGCGGCGAAATCGGCATGGGCGAGCTGCTTGCGCTCGCGGATGCCGGCCTCGTGCCAG
>JAYRQX010000734.1:0-1835 GCA_041910415.1 Acetobacteraceae bacterium
ACTGGTCGCGGGTGCGGGCGGCGGCGCGGATCTTCAGTACGGCCTCGGCGCGGTCGATGACCTCGCGGCCCGAGACATGGCCGCAGCGCTTGGGTGCGACCTGGTCCTCCATGTGCAGCCCCGCGATGCCGCCGCGGATGTATTCCTCGATGGTGCGCACCACGTTGATGGCGTTGCCGAAGCCGGTATCGGCATCGGCGATCAGCGGGATGCGGATGGCGGAGGCGATCAGCCGCGCATTCATCGCCATCTCGGTCTGGGTGATCAGCCCCGCATCGGGCAGGCCGAGCAGGTTGAGCGAGGCGCCGTAGCCCGACATGTAGGCCGCGGCGAAGCCGGCATTCTCGATGATCCGGCCGGAGAGGGCGTTGAAGCAGCCCGGCACGACGAGCGGGCGCTTGCCGCCGATCAACGCCCGAAGCCGCGTCGTGGCGCGCGCATCCTGTCCCTGGCCCAAGCGCATGGTGGCGTTCCCTCCGTCTGTCGGACGAAGGGTCCAACCTTTGGCACGACCCCGCAAGATCGGCCGCGCGGGGCGGATGCGACCCCGGCGACTTGGCTCGCCGGCCCGCCAAAGACCAAACCTCCGGCGAGCCGGCATCGTGCCCCCCGGTCGCATTCGGACCGGGCCGGCGGCCGGCGGATTGTTCGCGGTCACGGTCGTGCCGTCTGCGCCGGCGGTCGAGAGCGTGCCGGAAGCATCGATAACACGGGGGTGTGGCCCGGCTTTCACCTACAACTCTTGGTGAGTCCAGCGGGGTTCCACGCTCATTTCCGGAGCATCAATTTATCAGTTAAGGTATTCGAGTGTTTTTTAATAATGATATGTCGACTTCGTTCGCGTAAAGAAAATCTTGATGGTTCAGCGTATTTTTGCCGTGCAAACGAGTAGCACACGTGTTAGTGAATGGGTGCTGGTAGCAGAGTTGCTTTGGTTGTTACAACCATAAGTGGCAAATCCTTCCGGCGCCTCCCTCGCACACGGGCTCGCGAGAAGGGGCTCCACCTGCGGCCCGCTTCAATTCTTGTCGAGGGGAATCGACATGCTGACCAGCCTCATCGTCCGCGCCCAGTCCGCCCTGATGGACCGCAAGGGCGTCACCGCCGCCGAATACGCCGTCCTCGCCGTCGGCATCGTGCTGCTCGTCGCCATCGCCGCCGCGGCGCTCGGCTCGGGCATCAGCAACACCTTCTCGAAGGTCGTGTCCTCGCTCGGCTGAGGTCGTTGCGGGGGGAGGGGTGCTCTTCCAGGCTCCCTCTCCCGCAGCAGTCCAGAAGGGACGCCCATCCGCATGAACAGCCAGCGCCTTGCCAGGATCCGGTTCGCGCCCGCGGGCAATCCCCGCGCGTGCGCCGCGCCGGGCGACCGATGACAGGGGCGAACGGGACAATCGAAGCGCGGCTTCCGGGCGCGTCTCCGGCTGTCCCTGGCCATGCCCGCATGCCGGGCGCAACGAACTGGGTCCGCGCATGCAGCATTTCCTGCTGATCGCGCAGATCGCCGGAATGGCGCTGCTGCTCTACGCGGCGTGGCGAGACATCGCGACGCGCCTCATTCCCGACGAGATCAGCATCGCGATCGCGGCGATCGGCCTTGCGGTCCGGCTGTCGGAAGGCATCCTGCCCGCGCTGACCTCGCTCGGCGTCGCCGCTCTCATCTTCGTCTTCCTGCTTCTGCTCGCCATGCGCGGCGCGCTCGGCGGCGGCGATGTGAAGCTGGCCGCGGCGCTGGCCATCGGGCTGCCGCCCATCGCGGCCTGGGATTTCATCTTCATCAGCGTGCTCGTCGGCGGCCTGCTCGGCGTCGTCTATCTGCTCGCCCGCCGCAAGCAGCC